>JAGGWF010000246.1 GCA_021157685.1 Planctomycetota bacterium
CGGAGTTTGTGCCAATCCAGAATTCGCTTTTCGGAGGCAATAATCTTTTCGATCTGTTCAACCGTCTTTCTGTCAACCGACCGTTCCGTTAACTCATCCAAGCAACCGCTGAACACTTTGACCGCCACTAAAATAATCATCAACCCCACCGCAATCGCTGCGATCTGATCCCCATGAGGATAGTCGAACATGACGGTAACTGCACCAATCAGCACCGCCAGCGAGCTAAGTGCATCGGAGCGATGGTGCCAGGCATTGGCATAAAGAGCGGCACTGTGAGTCTTCATGGCGACATTACGCGTCCAGCAATAAATAAATTCCTTCGAGATGATCGAAATCAGCGAAATCCCAATTATCACAGGGCCGAATGATGGCGGATGTTCCCTCGATTCCGGCAGGCGGGCAATTTGCATACTGGCCTTGTAAATCATCACGGTACCAATGGCAAGCAGAATCAATGCAACCAATACAGCGGAAAAGGTTTCAATGCGGCCATGCCCATAGGGGTGTTTATGGTCGGCCTCTTTAGAACCAAAATGGACCCCCACCAGCACCGCAACATCTGTTGCCAAGTCCGACAGAGAATGGAAACCATCCGTTAACAGTGCGATGGAACCGACAAGCGAACCAAAGACAATCTTCAGAACAGACAAGCCGACATTAACCGCCATGCCAACGAAAGTAACCTGTTGAATACTCTTATTCTGTGATTGTAATAACTTGTTCATGATTGGAGAATATCAAGCCGAATTGTTTCTATCGTGTCCAGATACTGTTTCGCAACGGCGGGATTCTTCGTTTCAACAATAATTCGCATGATTGGCTCGGTATTACTGGTACGAATATGAATCCAGCCATCAGGAAAATCGAACCGGCAACCGTCACTGGTATTAAGTTTTGCCTTTGTAAAAGCGGCTTTCACTTTTTCGATGATGGCCGCGGCCTGGTCCTTATCAGCAGGGTATTTGCTTTTATGCATTGCATAACCACCGATATCGCCAACAAGTTGAAAAACTGTTTTTTCCGTTTCAGTGAGCAATTCAAGCACCAATGCCATCCCGACTAAACTGTCGCGAATCGGCCCAACCCGCAGATCGATAATACCGCCATTGCCTTCACCGCCGATGACGCAACTATGGTCAATCATCGTATTGGCCACATTGGCCTCTCCGACAGCGGTGCGAATGACCTCACAACCGGCCCGTTCAGCAATGTCATCAATCATTCGTGAAGTGGACAGGTTCGCCGCCGCAAGCCCCTGTGTTTTTGAGAAAATATGCTGCGCGACGAGTGCAAGCGTAAACTCCTCGCCGATATAGTCGCCGTTTTCATCTACAATGGCCAGACGATCCGCATCTGGGTCCTGAGCAAAACCAATAACCGCCCCACTATCGGCGACCTTTTGACAAAGCGCCGTCAGATTTTCTGCGGTTGGCTCCGGCGTATGCGCAAAAATACCGGTCGGCTCAATGTTCATTGGGACGACTTCACAACCCAAGGCTTCCAGCAGCATCAGCCCTTCAGTTCCACCGGCGCCGTTAACGCTGTCCAGAACAACCTTGAAGCGTTTTGAAGTAATTTTATTTTCATTAACAATCGCCAGCACTTTGTCGAGGTGTATCTGATTGGCGCGGGTATCGGGTTTTAACACGCCACAGACAAGCGCATCGACAAAATCAAATTGGTGGTTGCGATATGCCTGAATAATCTGTTCGGCCATATCTTTTGGCGGCGCGATGCCGTTTTCGAGAAGCAGTTTGATACCGTTGTAAGGAGTCGGATTATGACTGGCGGTAATCACGATGCCGCCTGCACAGTTCAAGTGTCGAAGCATCACGCCGACTGCGGGCGTCGAACAAATCCCCAAATCGATTACATCAATCCCGACAGCGGCTAAACCACCGGCGACCGCTGAAAAGATCATCGCGCCCGATGGCCGAGAATCGCGCCCGATGGCCACGGATAGTTTTCCCTGGCCCGTATGGCGTTTTTTTAAGAATATGCCGAATGCACTCCCATAGGCCGACGCAATTTCCGGAAAAAGGTTTTCCCCGATCAATCCGCGCATTCCACTGATGCTGATAATGAGTTCCTGTGACATTTTTCTGTCCTGATGCTTAGGGCATGGATCTTGTTTTTTCTAAAATATTCGTTAAATTATTTACGACCTTATCAACCTGTGGCTCTTTTAATACAAGAATTTCTTTGAGCGCCTGGCCAATGTGCGGCAGGTAAATCTCGATATAGCTTCGTTTGATGAGTTCGTCCTTAATCCGCTTTTGCTTTCGTACATGAATGCCCAATTTGCGGCCACACTCCTGAATCGCCAGTTTTAATTCCTTGATAATTTCGGGATAATGGGCAACCGCCTCCTTGCTTTCAGAGGTGAACGGAACCCACACAGAAGCGATATGTACCATGAGCATCATCGGTCCAGCCGGCAGCGCTCCCCGGCTCTGACTCAGGCCATAATTGCGCCAGTTGATTTCTAAAACCGCTTTATGTGTAGCGCAACCGGACTGCTGATAGAGCAACGGTACACGATTAGCAAAGCGCACCAACCGCATCAGCGGTTCCTTCTCATTGTCATCTTTTTTGTTTTTCTTGTCACTCTTACAACCAAATGCAAGAGCCGCCTCGACAACAAAAGGATTGCCTCGATAAACAGACGGTTTCCGTGTACAACTTGAATAAAAGTCCGCCTCCACCACCCGCGACAGACCTTCGATCATTTTCTCCTCACCGATCGGCCCGATACAGTCGGTCGGCGGAGCCATAATTTTTGTCGAGTTGACCGCTTCGTGTAATCGCTCGGCCTCTTTGAGAGTAATCTTAACCGGCCTTAAACGAGCCGACAGTTTTGCCTTTTTGGCAATTCCAGCACCCAATCGCGGACTGACCCGTGAAAATTCACTTCGCAGGAACTCGGCCATTGTTTTGCTGGTGCTTTCTCTTGCCATTTTGAACAGCACACCCAACTCTACGCCATACGGATGCGGTTTGATCTCAACCGGCGAAAACGGTAATTCCTCATTCTGTCGTGGATACTCATGCACTTCACCGCCGGGGGCGTGATAGACAATTGTTGTGTGCGGATTGGCCATTGCCGTCTGCGAGATATATTCATCAACACTTTGTTTGCCTTTGAGATACTTGCCTTCCAATGTGATGCTTACGCTTGTTCCTGTCGGCAGTTCAAACTCACATTCTTCGTCGCTGATAACCTCGGGGCGGTTTTTGGTTGTGTCGATCTGAACATGATAGTGCCGGGCCGGATTTTTGGAACTGATCCGCGTAATAATCTGAACCGGTTCACCGGTCGTCAGCAAACCGTACATTCCGGCAGCACTGATACCGATACCCTGCTGGCCGCGGCTCATCTTGAGCGTATGGAACTTACTCCCATAAAGAAGTCGGGCAAAGATATTGGGGACCTGCTTGGCCATAATACCGGGGCCATTGTCCTGCACAGTCAAAACAAACTTATTGTCCGTATCTTGAACGAGTTTGATGGTGATTTTTAAGTCTGGGAGAATATGCGCCTCTTCGCAGGCATCCAGCGAATTATCCACCGCTTCTTTAACAGCTGTTAACAGTGCCTTTCGAGGATTGTCAAACCCCAGCAAATGGCGGTTTTTGGCAAAAAACTCGCTGACACTGATGTCTCGCTGCTTCGCAGCCATCGATTCGGCAGTCGCGGCAACGGATTTTCGGGATCGCTTCTTTTTGACAGAGCTTTTAGTTGTCTTCACAACCGTTTTGACTTCCTTGTCCTGAATAGTTTTTTTCGCTGTCTTTTTGACATCTTTATTTGTCGGTGCCGAGTCCCCATTAAAATCAAAATTCATTTGGGTTTCATCCGTTTTTTTATGGGCCGTCATTCCATCGACTCCTGAATAAAATTCGAGCAACCGATACTAATTAATATCGGTCGCTCAGATTTTTCTATCATTCAATACTATTGAAGCTTACAGACATACATTTCATTGACAAAGTCCAGATCCGCCAACTCGGCGGCGGCTTTGGCGTCCGGTGTTTTATCGAGACTGACAGCGAGAATCGCCTGAGTTTGTTCAAGATCGTGCCCCACGCCCATTGTGTTAATATTGATGCCATGATCACCTAGCACCTTACCAACAGAACCGATGACACCCGGTTTATCGTCGTTAAAGATGATAACCATTGTATCTTCCGGCGACACTTCGATGCCGAAACCATCGATGTCTATGATCCGCAATAAACTGCCACCGAAAACGGTCCCGCAAATGGTGCGTGTCACTTTATCCGTCTTAACCGTTGCGGCGAAGCTGGATTCAAGATCTTTGATTTCCTCATTCTTGGTCTGGTCAATACTGATTTCCCGCTGCTTTGCCAGTACAGGCGCATTGACCATATTGACCAGCGTGTCAAAGTGCGGCTGTAAGAGACCAATCGTAAATGCTGTCGCAACCGTATCCACGGGTTTTTCAGCTATTGAACCGCGAAATTCAATATTAATACTCTTGATGTGCCCCGGAGCCAGTACACTCATCACTGTCCCGATGCGATTGGCCAATTCCGCATAACGAGCAACAACAGGGGAGACGCCGCCGCTGGATGCAGGAGCATTCAGGGCATTGCAGACAGGGCCGCCCTTGATCGCATCGCACAAAATCTGTGCTGCTTCGACGGCCACTTCAATCTGGGCCTCTTCCGTACTGGCACCCAAATGCGGTGTCACCAGACAGGTCGGACAGTTTTGGAAGCCCATATTGTCCGGCGGCTCTTTTGAGAACACATCAATCGCCGCTCCTGCGATCATGCCGGCATTTAAGCCGTTGTAGAGATCATCTTCATTAATGATTCCGCCGCGAGCACAGTTGACGATGCGGCATGTGGACTTCATCATCTTGAGTTCTTTGGTCGTGATCATGTTTATTGTCTGCTCGTTGCGGGGAATATGCAATGAGATAAAATCACTTTCCTTGTAAATTCGTTCGATATCCTTAGTGACATCAACACCCATCTGTTCCGCCTCTTTCGGAGCTGCAAACGGGTCAAAGCCGATCACCTTCATATCAAAGCCAAGAGCCATTTTAACGACAGACATGCCAATGCGTCCCAGACCAATAACGCCCAGAACCTTGCCGTTGAGTTGATTTCCGGTGTACTTCTTGCGGTCCCAAGCCCCTTCTTTGAGACTGTTACAGGCCGGAACGACATTACGGCTCAAAGAAAGCATCAATGCCATCGTATGTTCAGCGGCACTGAGTGTGTTTCCGCCTGGGGTGTTCATGACCAGAATACCCTTTTCGGTAGCAGCAGGAATATCGATATTGTCGACCCCGACGCCAGCCCGTGCAACACCCTTCAGTTTGCCGGAGTTCTCCAGAACTTTTGGTGTTACTGTGGTAGCGCTTCGTATAATCAGACCTTCATAGTCACCGATAATTTTAGAAAGTTCGTCTTCACTAATGCCCAGGTTAACAACCGCTTCAAAATCTTCCATTGAATTGATTAGATCAATCCCTTCCTGGGCAAGTTTGTCAGTAATTAAAATTTTGTACATTTGTTTTCCCTAATGCCTTTCTTTTTTAATAGGTTTCCATCTCATAAGCTTCCTGCAATGAAACTATTTCATCGGCAGTCTTAAATTTCAATTTGTCACAAGGGTATAAATATCGCAAGACACAGTGTGCCGTAGCCGATGTGAGTCGGCTGACCAAAGCATCACGCCCCTTGGTTTCCATCGCAACAGAAATATGAATCATTTTTCCCTCCGGTTGACTCGGCCAAACGGTGGTATCTGAATCAACATCAAACAAAACAGCCCGTGTAATCAGTTCGCCCGCAAAATAATCGCGAATTTGAAGGAAATCGGCCTCATATTTGTCCACATGGATCAACAGGAGGTATCCAGCACCTTGTGAGCGAGCAATTTTCTTGGGGTCCAGCAGAAGTGCCTTATTGTCCAGATAAGAATTGAAAATGATATTATTTGTATCAAACTCGGCCTTCCCGACCATGTATAACTGAAATGCTGAAGTCAGCTTTTCCTCAATATCAAAATCAGCTCTGGCTGAACGGGGGCACTCAATCCAAACCAAGACCTTGCGATCCTGTTGTTCCTGCAGGTTATAAGCAGGAACCATTCCCTTTTCAAATGCCCCTGGGCTCAATAAAAGACTAATCGCTGTACAACCCGATACCATAAAAACAACACACAGAAGCGCAACAGTAATCGTCGTTATTTGAGAGATTGAACAAACAAAATATTTAGTATCCTTAATTCTCAAGAATTGTCCGAATCAGATTTACCATCCAGCCGGCTAAAATTACAATACAAGCGACAACCAACAGAACGCTAACGCCTTTTGAGCTAAAAATGCGTTGCAGGAGCCGGGAGTCTATCCCAAGAATTGCACAATGTAAAGCGAAAATTGCCGCCAATGATAAAACGATACAAAAAAACGCGGCTGCTGGCTGAATCGTGAAAGCTTGGATGAAATGCCCTGCTACAAACATCTCAGCGGCGTGTGTCCACCCGCATCCGGGGCATGGCAGACCAAAACGCTGTTTGAATCCACAGACGCCAAACCAATAGCTCATGTTGACATTCCCCTTTGACGAGGCCCGCAACAGATAGAAGCCCGCCATGATTACGAGGAAGACACCCATAGCCGCCAATCGAGCTACCGGTGAGAGTTTTTGGTGTTTTTTGCCATTTGTGTTTTGGTTTTCCGTCATTATTCCGCTACAATAAAACCCGCTAAACAACTTGTCAAGACGGAAAGAAAGGATCTGTATGTCAATATCACACACAGAGTTGAGCCCGATGCTGGAGACCGCAGTTGTTGCTGCCCGTCTGGCGGGACAACGGGCCATGGAAGAATTGCGTTATGTTCACACTTCTGTCAAGAACGGAAGTGAAATTGTTACCCAAGCCGACCCGATCTGCCAGAAAATCATTGTCGACCGAATCCGGGAAACTTATCCGGAACACGGGTTTATCGGTGAGGAAGGAGAAGACGGCAATTTACTGAGTATCCCGCCGCGGTCGGGAACCCCCATCTGGTGGGTTATCGATCCCATCGACGGAACTAACAATTTTGCCAATGGAATGCTCTGTTTTTCGGTCAGCATCGCGGCTATGCTGGATGGAAAACCCATTGTTGGGGTCATTTTTGAGCCGGCAACCGATTCGATGTATACCGCCGCAGTGGATATGGATGCGGCTTTGAATGGTTCGCGAATTACCGTAAATCAGGACGAAATCAACCGATTCGCCAGTTTCGGGGTAGATAGCCATCCGCTTGAGTCAATTGAGGCCGGAAAACAAAAAATAATGGCCCAAACGCGATATCGCTGTCTTGGCTCAACAGCGTTGCATCTGGCCTATGTTGCCAGGGGCGCGATGATTGGAACGGTAAGTCCGGCGGCTAAACTATGGGACATTGCGGCGGGAATTATCCTGGTCGAACGAGCTGGCGGACTTGTAACAGATGTCATGGGGAAGCCTCTGTTGCCTGTGGATTTTGAAAATTATAACGCTGAGCCACTTCCAACATTGGCAACGAATCAGAAAATTCATAGCCAGACGCTGGAGATCTTTGCGGGAAAATAATTGCTTTTTTGAGAAAAAAGTGAAACGATCGCTGTGATTGAGCATCTCATACTAATGAAAAGCTAATATTCAAGACTTTAAGGAGAAGAAATTGAACAAACGGACCTTGTACCCCTTAGGAATTATCTTTTTTTCATTAATGATTGCGCTATTCACAGCGACAAATGTCTACGCCGCTGATGCCGGTAATAACGATGTCCTTTTGAACATGCTCCCGGCAGACTGTATGTTCTGCGTGCGAATCAACAATTTGAATGGGTCTCTGGGAAAACTGGACCAGTATTTGGCAGGTGCTTTGCCGATACCGATAAGTTTGGCAATGCTGGTCAATATGCAGTTGGGTGCAGTGATCGGTGACCCAATGCTTACAGGAATTGATCGGGGCGGGGATTTTGCTCTTTTCGCAATCCCTCCCCAGCCAGATCAAAAAGAGCCAATTGTGGGCATATTGATCCCGGTAACCGATTATAAGGCATTTGTTGAGAGCAACCCGAATTGCAAGGAAGGCGAAGGCGGTGTTACCATCCTTTCGGATCCGAATTCGCCCATGGGCAGCTTTGTACTGACGGAAACCGGCAACGGAAAATACGCATTAGTCGTCTCTGAACTTGCAAAGGAAAAACTACCCGCACTGAAAGAAGCCATAAGTAAGAACCAAAAACAGCTTGCTCAAAAAATCACCGCCGTCCAGGCTAAAACCGCTGCAACGGCTCCGGCGTGGGCCTATGTCAATCTTTCGGGTCTCTACGATAAGTACAACGAGGACGCCCTGGAGATGCTTACAATGACCTATGAGGAAATGGCTAAAATCGGCGGCGGAATGGAAGATATGATGGGATTTGCATCCAAGATATACGCCGCGATGTTCACCGAATTCGCCAGTGAAGCGGACTCCGCTACCATCGCTCTGACACCCGAACCGGCGATACTCAGCATTGACATCGCTCTGCAGGCAAAGGATGGTACCGAATTGGCGCAAATGTTGGTCGCAGACACAAACACAAAAGTTTTTTCATTGACCCGCTACCTTGATAATAACAACGCTGTCAATGGCCTGATGAAGATGAACCGCCCCTCCATGCAGAAGTTCTATGACAAAATGTTCGATATCATGGAAGCGGCGACGGATGAAGCTGCATCAAAGGAACAAACGGCAAAAATGAAAGCCCTGACGCAGAAAATGCTCGCGGCGATGGGGGATGAAGTATCCTTTTCCTATTCCTATGCGGGTTCGACACCACCATTTAAGCTTCAAGAAGTGGTCGAGATCAGAGATGCTGCCGCAATGAAGGCCCTGATGAGCGAGAGCGAGGGAATAGACTATGCCAACACGCTGTATAAGGATGTGGGAATCCCAGCCGAATTGAAATACGAACAAGGTGTTTCAACTTATAAGGGTGCAATCATTGATGTCATTTCAATCTCAATGGGAAAATTGGACGACCCCAACGATGTAATGCAAAAAGAATTTGAAAAAATATATGGGGGCGATTTTAAGTATTATATGGCACAAACCAGCGACAAGTTCTTTGTAACGATGGGGCCGGATAGTGAGCAGACGCTCAAGGCGCTGATCGACCAGCCCGCTTCGGCATCGGCTCCGTCCGGGGATATTAAGATCGCGATGGACGCCCTACAAAACACGCCTTATGACGACTTTGTTTGCAGCATTAATATCATCAAGCTCATGCAGGGAATGGGCGAGATGATGCAAACGATGGGTACTCATGAAAATATGGGACCCGGCTTCGATGTGTTCAGTGGGATGGAGGGCATCCAGTCGCAAAGTTGTCTGGTTATGGGTGGAACGGTTTCTGATGGTGGCACATCGCTTCGGATCGCCCTGCCGAAACAGCATCTGGTAGAAGTCGTTACCGCGGTGATGCAAATCCAGCAGCAAGCAATGGCTGCTACAGATCAGAAGTTGATGGAAGTACAGCAGAAGAGGCAAGAGGTGATGCAAATAGAACAGCAGGTTGTGGAAGTACAACAGCAGATTGTGGAAGCACAGCAGAAGGAACAAGAGATGACAAAAGCCGTGCAAGAAATGATGCAGAACCCCTTGCAATCGTGGGTCGGTAGACCGGCGCCGGAGTTAAAAATGGTTGATCTGGACGGTAAAATCCATCGCGTTTCACGGCTGAAAGGCAAAAAAGTCATACTGGATTTCTGGGCGACATGGTGTCCGCCCTGTAAAAAAGCCATCCCCGATCTGATCAAACTGGCCGATTCCAACGGTTCAGATTTGGTGATACTGGGTCTGTCTAATGAATCAACCGATAAACTCACTCCATTTGCCAAAGGGGTCAAAATAAATTATCCAATTATTGCCTATCATGACAGGGATGTACCCGCTCCCTATAATAAGGTTACGGTCATTCCCACACTGTTTTTGATTGATTCTGAAGGGATTATCCAAGATGTGCTTATCGGATACCATGAGCCGGAAGAACTTCAGTCCCGGCTGAAAGAAATCAAGTAAAGCTACATTAACAGGGCTGTGAAAGTGAGCTACAAAGCCGACCAATGAGCATCCGAACCGTCCCACAGTGTTTGTTGTGAGGACGGGCCGCTGCCGTTGGCAGGGTAGGTATTAATTGTCTTGTGTTTGCCCCATGACTCCAGTATTGGCGTCAGTATTTTCCATGAGGCCAAAATACTGTCGTGGCGGGTGAACAGCGTTTGATCGCCCAGCATACAATCCAACAGTAGTCGCTGGTACGCCTCGGGCATTTTGACCCCGAAAACATCTTGATAATCGACCACCATTTCCAACGAACTCATACAGATCTTTGACCCCGGTCGTTTGGCCTGCAAACTCATGTACATACCTTCGGCCGGTTGAATCTGGAACCGCAGCACATTGGCCGGCAAGTCATCAAGCCCGCCCGCCCGAAACATCGAATGCGGAACGGTCTTAAAGGTAATCACAATCTCCGTCAGTTTTCGATGTAGCCGCTTGCCAGTGCGAAGGTAAAACGGAACCCCGTTCCATCGCCAGTTATCCACAAACAGCTTTCCAGCGACAAAGGTCTCTGTTACGGACCCCTGCGGCACGCCCTCCTCATCGAGATAGCCCTTCGCCAACCCACCATCGACTGTGCCGGGAGCATACTGGCCCCGAACGAAATACTGATCGACATCAACCGGGGCAAGTTGACGCACGGATCTGAGCAGTTTTACTTTTTCATCGCGGATTCGGTCCGCATCAAAGGAAACCGGCGGTTCCATCGCCACCAGTGAAAGCATCTGGAGCAGATGATTCTGGAACATGTCCCGCAAAGCGCCGCTGGTATCATAATACCCGGCCCGATGCCCAACGCCGACTTCTTCGGACACGGTGATCTGGACATGCTCGATGTAATTACGATTCCACACCGGTTCAAAAATGCTGTTGGCGAATCGGAAGATCAGCAGGTTCTGTACCGTTTCCTTGCCGAGGTAATGGTCGATGCGATAGATTTGAGATTCGTCAAAATGCCGATGCAGCGTCGTATCCAAATGCTGTGCACTTTCGAGATCTTTGCCAAATGGCTTTTCAACCACCAGACGAACTTGCTGAAGACGGCCGGACGCCGCCGGGCATTGCAGTCCCGACTGACCTATCCTGTCGGCAATCGGCTCGTACAGAAACGGCGGCACAGACAGGTAGAAGACACGCGCCCCGCTGACATTGAACTGCTCGTCCAACAATTGTAAACGCTGACAGATCGCCCGGTAAAACGCGTCATCTTCATACGAACCGCTGACATAGGAAAAATGCTGTATGAAAGAACGCAGCTTTTTGTCATTGGGCGAATCCACCTCCTGCCGCAGTTTTTCTTCAATGCTGTCGCGAAAGCTGGAATCGCTGAGTTCACTGCGGCCGCAGCCGAGGATATAAAAGTGGTCGCTCATTAGATCGCGGCGGTACAACTCATACAAACTGGGGTAGAGTTTGCGATACGCCAAATCCCCCGATGCGCCAAAGACCGTAAACCCCGTTGGCCCCGCCGCCGCCTCGATACACAACATATCCTGCTTTGGGATTGTCGCTTCAATCTTTTTCATTGCGGAAAACCCCCGCAAAAAAACGCCCTCCGGAAAATCTGAGGGGGCATTCAATCGCGAATAATTTAATCTTCAACCGTTTCAAAATCGTCTTTTCCGGCACCGCATTCGGGACAGACCCAGTCATCCGGCAAGTCATCAAAAGATGTTCCCGGTTCAACTCCAGCGTCCGGGTCGCCAACGGCCGGGTCATAAATCCATCCACATAAGACACATTTGTATTTTGTCATCAGTCGTTCCTTTCAATATGGTTTACTATTGCATTATTCGCCTGTTGAGACATTATTATCCCACAATCAACGCTCTTGTTCAAATAAAATGCTGACAATCTCTGACGGTTCGATGCGGAAAAAGGCGTCTTTTCCCTCAAAAAAACCGTGAACGGCGATCATGTGGATGTTTAAGTCAGTCCAAGAGACCTGTTGGCCCGTTTCGAGATGTTCGACGGTCGTGATCCGTTTATCAAAGTGGCCCGGATGCGACCAGGGACACACCAGTTTCCCCTTATAATCCTCGCTCTTGACACGCAGCTTTCCAAATGCACAGTCGATCCAGTTGCCCAGTCGAGGCGTCGCCAGTTCGGTCAGTTCAGTCATTCGTTCGGCCAGGCGGGTCGTGGTCATTCCCAAATCCTCCAGCGCGATAATATCCTGCTCAATAATTTCGATCGGATGGCGAGAATCGCTCCCCATAAAGCCCCCGGCCACCAGTTGAGTCGAGCGAAGGACTTCTTCCAGTTTTTTATCACGAGGCGACTGTTTCATTTTGGATCGCTCCTGACCTTATGCGAATTTGTCATAATATATATTTTCTTCCGGCATCCCCCGCTCGAGGAATACTTTTGCCGCCGCGTTGATCATCCCGGGACTGCCGCACAAATACCCTTCGTGTCCGCTCAAATCCGTATAGGTTCGCTGCACCGCTTCGGTTACCAGGCCAATCTGTCCGGTCCAACCAGTGTCTTCATCGGGATTGGCCACGACGGGAATAAATTCAAAATCTTCCAATGCGCCCTCAAATGCTTTCATCTGATCGGCCATGCACAAATCTTTCGTGGTATTACCGCCGAAGAAGTATTTGACCGGGCGTTTGCTGCTAGTGTTGCGCATCTCGGAGAGAATGGACACAAATGGAGCCATTCCGCTGCCGCCAGCGATAAACACCATCGGGGTGTCGGACTCGCTCAGACGAAAATCGCCATACGGCCCGTTCAGCATCACTGGATCGCCCTCCTTTAAATAGTCAAAGCACCATGTCGTGCAGATGCCGTTGGGAACCCGGCGGATGATCAGGTCGATCAGGTTTGTCTGCGATGGGTCCGAGGCAATCGAATAGGCGCGATAGACCTCCTCGCTGCTGCCTTTGTATCGAGGGCAGAGAAACTGGACAAACTGGCCAGCAGTAAAACTAATGGTCGTCGGCTCCCGAAGCCCAAATCGAAACCGCCGCGTGTCGTAGGTCAATTCTTCGATTTCCGTGCAGACACCCTCATAGGTTCGGACGCTAAGCAGTTCATTGGGGATCTCAATTTCCAGGTCACCGAAAACCTTAACCTGACACGACAGACGCATTCGGTCGGCGATTTGGTCCTTTGTCAGAAGCGATGTCTCTGCCGACAAAAGCGGCCCACCACCCTTTGTTACCCTGCACTTACAAGTACCACAGACACCTCGCCC
Organism: Planctomycetota bacterium; assembly: GCA_021157685.1. Lineage (GTDB taxonomy): Bacteria > Planctomycetota > Phycisphaerae > Sedimentisphaerales > Anaerohalosphaeraceae > 4572-13. The sequence continues at coordinate 13,330 of JAGGWF010000246.1, forward strand.
GCCGCAGACACCAAGGATGGATATTTCTTCGTCGTGCAGGGCAACCCGCAGCGTTTTGCCGCTGTCAACATTCAGCGTACGCTCACCATTGACACCAACTCTGTAC
>JAGGWF010000027.1 GCA_021157685.1 Planctomycetota bacterium
ATACTACTATATTCCTATAGAAATGTGCAATAAAAATAACTTTTTTTCCGAAACACAATAAATACGCCATATCTTATTTACCGAAAAAGAGTTAAACAAAAATACCAAAGCACTCACACCCATATCTTTGGTGTATTTTAGTTGACAGAATTTGACTCGATTCTATAATTAAATCCTCTTCTTAAAGCATTCTGACACTTTGATATTTGGAGGCCTAAGGCGATGCCGAATGGAACTTCACGGAAGGTTGCATTTGTTTCTTCATGTCTTCCAAGGCGATGCGGAATCGCGACATTCTGCAACGACCTGACCAAAAACATCTCCGCCTGTGCGGGGGATGCATTCGACCCACTGATGGTTGCGATGGTCTCCAGTCATGAGCATCAGTACAGCAGTCCTGTAAAGTTTGAAGTTCGAAAAAATGTCAAAAATGATTATGTCTGCGCTGCGGATTATCTGAATTTCAGCCATGTCGATTTAGTCTCGGTCCAACATGAATTCGGCCTGTTCGGCGGCGATGCGGGGGCTTATCTGAACTTGTTGCTGAAGCGAGTCGATGCACCCATTGTTACGACACTGCACACCGTATTAAATGAACCGACACCTGAATACCACCAATCGACGGTCGATGTTTGCGAACTATCGGACCGGGTTGTTGTGATGAATACCCGCGGCGTGTCCATGCTTACCGATCTTTTTGGAGTAGACCCTAAAAAGATTCATTTAATCCCGCACGGCATCCCAGATCTATCATTTGTTGACAGCAGTTATTATAAACACAAATTTGGAATTGAAGGCCGCAAAACTATTTTAACATTCGGCCTGCTGAGCCGGAATAAGGGCATTGAACATATGCTGAAGGCATTGCCGGCAATCGTCGAAACAGAACCGAACATCCTTTATATCATCCTCGGCGCAACGCACCCTGATGTCTTGCGGCACGACGGCGAGGAATACCGCTTTGAATTACAACGGATCGTCGAGGAACTCGGTCTTGGGGATAATGTGATGTTTTATAACCAATTCGTCAGTGAGGAGCGACTGCATCGTTTTCTTTGCGCCACCGACATCTATGTAACCCCCTATCAGTACAAGGAACAGTTAACCAGCGGAACGCTCGCATTTGCGGTCGGTTCAGGAAAAGCGGTTGTTTCCACTCCCTACTGGGCCGCTGAAGAACTGCTGGACGAGGGACGGGGAAAAATGACACCCTTTAATGACCCCAAGGGCCTCTCGGATGCAATCATCGAAATCCTTTCGGATGATTCACTCCTAAACAACTTAAGACGCTGTGCTTACGACTACGGCAGGACACGAACCTGGCCGGAAATCGGCAAGCAATACTGGGACCTTTTTTCCAAAACAAAGTTTCCCGGAAAAACCCTGACAAAAACATTTGCACACAAAGCAGACAGTATTTCGCTACTGGAGGTACCGGAACCGTCTTTGGATCATCTTCGCAATATGACAGATGACACCGGGCTGATTCAGCACGCTAAATTTATGCTTCCGGATCGAAATCACGGCTATTGTACGGATGATAATACGCGGGCCGTTGTCGCGATGGTCAAGTATCACGCCCAATACTCCGACCCGGAGGCGCTGAAACTGTTTAATACCTATCTTTCATTTATCTGCCATGCTCAGCGGAAGGATGGAACATTCCATAATTTCATGAGCTATGACCGCCAATGGATCGAACCCGAACCAGCACACGACGGACTTGGCCGGGCCTTGTGGGCCTTCGGCTCCGTCATTGAACAACCACCGCTGCCGGAATGGGTCCCCATTATTAAGGACTTTTTTGACCGATCCGCACCGCATATTCCGCGGTTATCTCCTCGCGGCAAGGCCTATGCAATATTTGGAATGCGAAGCTATCTCAAACAATTCCCCGGCGCCAGCGATATCAAACGCTATCTGCACACCGCCGCAGAGCATCTGGTTACTTTGTTTGAGCGGTTCTCCAATGAAAAGTGGGTCTGGTTTGAAAACATCCTGAGTTATGATAACGCGGTTTTGCCGCACGCTTTGTTTGAGACCTATATCGCCACGGGGAATGAAACCTATCTGGACATTGCTACGCGAACAAGCGATTTTCTGCTTGAGGCGACACTCACCGGCGACCATTTCAGTTTTGTCGGCTGTCGCGGCTGGTATCCAAAAGGAGGCAAAAAATCGCAATTTGACCAGCAAGCCCTTGAAGCGGCCAGTACGGCAATGATGCTTTATGGGGCATACAAAGCGACAGACAATCCGAATTATCTTAAAATACAAAAAAAAGCCTTCGACTGGTTTCTTGGAGATAACGACCTTTCGATCCCCTTGTATGATTTCCGCACAAAAGGGTGTCAGGACGGGTTAGAGAAAAACGGTGTCAACTTGAATCAAGGAGCCGAGAGTCTTCTTAGTTTCCTACTGGCTCTACTGTGTTCGGTCGAAAGCTACAGCCCGAAACGCCAAAACGAATCCGGCACTCCGTCAGGGACGGATGATAAGAAAAAGGAGTGATCTATCCATGAGAGTTGCGACCTTTAATGCAAATTCGATTCGAAGCCGCTCCAATGTGCTTGTCAAATGGCTGGATCTTCACCATCCCGACATTTTGGCCATCCAGGAAACAAAGGTTCAGGATGTGGATTTTCCGGTATCTGATTTCGCTGAGACAGGATACAATATCATTTTTCGTGGACAAAAAAAGTATAATGGAGTAGCTATTTTCAGCAAAGCCAAACCCACCGAGGTTGTCCCGACACTTCCGCAGGACACAACGGATCAGGCTCGATTTCTCAAGGCGCGAATCGGCAATGTCACCCTGATCAACACCTATATTCCCCAAGGTGCAGCGATCGATTCGGATAAATTTCAATACAAGCTGAACTGGTATCAATGGCTTCGAGACTATCTCCAGAAGCATCACACGCCCGATGAGCCGATTTTATGGGTCGGAGATTTAAATGTTGCCAAAGAAGATATTGATGTGCATGATCCCGAACGATTATGGGGCCATGTCTGTTTCTGCGAACCGGTTCAAAAAGCGTTTCAGGAAGTCGCAGAATGGGGATTTGTCGATATCTTCAGAAAAAAACATCCGGAACCGGGACATTACACTTTTTGGGATTATCGAGCCCCCAATGGCCTTAAAAGAAATGTTGGGTGGCGACTGGATTACATTATGATGACCTCCAAAATTGCCGATAAATGTACAGATTGCTGGATCGACAGGGAACCCCGCGGATGGGACAAGCCCAGTGATCATACATTTTTAGTGGCCGACATTGACATCTGAAAAACTTCAGCAGAAGCACTTGAATTTTCCATCAAATGATTTATCATTTAATGTTTCGTATAAAATGGTCCGTCCCGGAAATTGATACTCAATAAAGAAGGCCGATACTTATGGGGCCCGTTACTATATCCTATAGCGATTTCGAGAAGCTGATCGCCAGCAGAACAGAGCGGTATTTTAGAGCTGTTGGTTATCTGGGAAATCATTCCAATAACAAGAGTTTTCTGACCCGCCCCCTCCTCGGGGAATTGCTCTCACAGGCAACACAAATCGAGGAACTTTTGGATTCCTATGGCGCCCGTAACAACTGTCGCTGGGCGCGTTTTCGCTCTCTAACAGCCGCCATCAAGCTATTTTCCAATGTCAGCTATGAATTATTTCACATCCAGCATTCCATTCCGGCCTATCGTCTTTTGGATGTTAAGCAGGATTTTTCAAGAAGCACCGAGCAATCGCTCAGCTTCGCGGAATCCATTCTGCTCAAAGCGGCTAGCAAACTGATCGCTGAAGCCGAAAAACTGCATCTGCCAATCCCTGAAGTATTGGACCAGGAATCCTTCTTTTCCGAAAAACTCCCAAACGGACGGCTTCCCCATGATCTTGCAAGGCGAAAAATTGAGGCCGTCTCGAAAACCGTCTCGCTGCTTTCTACGGCTTTCCTGAATCTGGCCGCCGAGAGCCGGAAAGAACTGCCCCATAGAAAAACGGCCTCAAACGCATCGCTTTGTGAATTGACCGGTCCGATTAGTGAGGAAAAACTGCGTTCACTTGAGCTTCGATTCCATAATCTTCAATCGCTGTACGACACCTATGTATCCACAACGGAAACTGAAGTATTCGACAACGATCTTCCGATTCTTCGCGGCCATATCAGTGTCGTACTCCATCTTCTGCGAACCGCCCGTGATTTCGCTCACTACTTTGAGCGACACGCCAGTCCGACAGCTCAACAGGTTCTTCAATCCCGTAAACGCCTAGTCGAACCAGAAGCATTACTGAAGATACTGGTCGATTACTGCATTAGCTTTGTTTCCCAGTTTCTCACACGCGCCGAACTGCTTTGCCAGGACATGCTCAAACGCTATACTGAAATCGGCACCATTGAGGTGCCCGTCCCACAATACCGCGGATTTCATGTTCGCCCGTCCACGCTGGTTTCCAAGCTAGTGCTGCATTATGGCAGTGAAGTCAAAATGAAACTGGGCGACGAGGTCTATGACGCCGCCTCTCCGCTGGAATTATTCAGGGCAAATGAGCAGATCAACGCTCACAAACGCCGCTCTCTCGCACAGGAAATCATCTGTCTGGATTTGATCTCTTCAGGCGGCGGCGACAAAGACCTCCGAATGATTGTTCGGGCTGTTATTATTACGCTCGCTGAACGCGGAAAAATCATCATTTATGAACAGCCACTTAGAATTGAAGAAAAAGCCCCTCAACCGGACGCCAAACTCATCGAGCAGGTAACAGACGAAATCGCCAAGTTGCAGGCCACGGGGAAAATTGACATCGGAACCGATATCCACGCGGTCTTCACTGGCGATAAACGGGTTCTGGAAGATATTGAGCTACTGGTGGAAAATGGGTACGGGGAGGACAACTCTGGAAACAACATCTCCCTCCCGGAGCAATTGACATACCTTCGGCAGTAATTTCAACCTCATTGGAGCATGGAAAAAA
>JAGGWF010000123.1 GCA_021157685.1 Planctomycetota bacterium
CTCTGTACACAGAAAGCACTAAAACATGAGCTTTCTGCCACACAAATAAATCTTCAAAGCTCTTAGCCGGTTTATTCATAGAAATTCTTTCATTCTTGAGTTCTTGCGTCCTTGTGTTCTTGTGTTCTTGTGTTCTTGAACTCATTGTTCTTTCAACTTCCCCTTCCAATAATGAATCTGCGCCTCAGCATCCCGTGGTCCAGCAGCGCCCTTGGATTGATAGGATTTGCAGACGCCCGCCGGGTCGAGGGTTTCAAATACATCTTGCTCAATTTTATCACATGCGGCCTTGAACGCTTCAATTGTTAATTCACCCAGCTTTTTTTTGCCGTCGGTTTCACATTGGGCCACCAGTGAACCGACGATGCCGTGGGCCTGCCGGAACGGAACGGACTTTTGCACGAGGTATTCGGCCAGTGCCGTCGCATCGAGGAACCCCTCATCGAGTCCGTCGGCGATCTGCTTGGTATTGAATGTCGTGTGGCTGACAATCGCCGCCGTCATCCGCAGACACGCATTGGTGGTATCACCAGCGGCGAACACATGGATCTTGTCCTCCTGCAAGTCCCGGTTATAAGTGGACGGCTGAGCCTTGAGAATAGTCAGTATCGCCATCAACGACCCGTAAACCGTACCCGTCTTGCCCCGGATCAACTCCAGCATATCGGGATTTCGCTTTTGCGGCATCATACTCGAACTGGTACAATAAGCATCATCGGTGGTGATAAACGAAAACTCAGCGGAGGTATAAATGATCCAATCCTCAGCCAGCCGTGACAGATGCGCCGAAACCAGCGAACAGCAAAAGATAAACTCCGCACAAAAATCCCGATCCGACACGGCATCGATGCTGTTGTATTTAATATCCCGAAAGCCGAGCGTCTTGGCCGTCATCTCCCGATCCAGCGGCAGGGTCGAACCCGCCACCGCCCCGCTACCCAGCGGACACACATTGAGCCGATCCCGGCAATCCTTGAGCCGACTGTAATCCCGCGCCAGCATCTCGACAAAGCTCAGCAGATAGGACGCAATCGTTACCGGCTGCGCCCGCTGCAAGTGCGTATAAGACGGCATAATGTCGTCGGTATATTGGGCGGCCGATTTGACAAACGCGCTCTGCAACCGCGTAATTCGTGTCAGCAAAACCTCGATCTCGTCCCGCATCCACAGCCGAATATCGGTCGCCACCTGGTCATTTCGACTCCGGCCGGTATGCAGCTTTTTACCCGCGGCGCCAATCTTTTTAATGAGTGCCGATTCAATGGCCATATGGATATCTTCAAGCGTCTTGTCAAACTTGAATTTTCCGGCCGCAATGGTTTCGCCGATTTCCAGCAGACCCTTTTTAATTTCGGCCGCCTCGGCTTTGGTAATAATCTTCACCGCGGCTAACATCTCCGCATGCGCGATCGACCCGGCGATATCAACCTTATACAGCCGCTGATCGTATGACAGCGACTGGACAAAATCCACCGCCAACTCATCCACCGACCCGCTCAACCGCTTTTCCCAACTTTTATCCTGCTTGGCCATTCTAATTCCCTCACACAAATCTATCATTAACCCCGGATTTTAATTTGAAGCGTAACGCTTCGCTGTTTTTAACTGCCCGCTAAAGCGGGCTGGAGTTTATCGCTTTTGGCTACCTGGATAGAACAAAGGAAAAGGCGGTGGTTAAGCCGCCCCTATCCAGTATAGATTGTCGCCGTGCTCAGGTTGCTCTGGGAGCATTGCCCTGTCCCCTGCAACAACGGGAGCTATTATAGCGGTAGCGATACCTTTTGAAAAGAAAAAATATCGCCCATCGCGGGTGTTTCCGATAGCGTGTTTTTGCCAAAACAATACTCTGTTAAAGTATTAACCATGATTTTATCCTTCCCTCCTAATCTCTTTTTTGCTAAGATTATTCCCATGAAAACACTGACAAAAGAAATCTGGATGGAAACACCTCAACGCCGGGCCATTATTTCCATACATCGAGAGGTTGAAAGGTTGGTCGAAGAAAGCGGTGTTCAAGATGGATTTATACTTATTAACGCAATGCACATCACCGCTTCGGTCTTTATCAACGACAACGAATCCGGCCTGCATCATGACTACGAAGTATGGCTGGAAAAGTTGGCCCCGGAAAAACCGCATCGTCAATATCGACACAACGGCTATGAGGACAACGCCGATGCTCATATGAAACGACAAGTCATGGGCCGGGAAGTCATAGTGGCCATCACCGAAGGAAAGTTGCACCTTGGGCCTTGGGAACATATCTTCTATTATGAATTCGACGGCAAACGCCGAAAACGCCTGCTGGTTAAGATCATCGGGGACTAACCCTTTTTCCTTTCAAACAGATACCGGCGGATAAATTGATAAGCTTTTTGCTCTCAACCATTATTATATCGATGTCCGGCGTGATGGCGCCGGGGGTTATGACGGCAGCCACCATCGCCAAGGGAGCACGCAATCGCTGGGCTGGATCGCTCATTGCTGTCGGACACGGAATCGTTGAAATCCCACTGATCTTTCTGCTGATGCTGGGGTTGGATTTAGTTCTCAAAACGAACCCGGCCAAAATCACCATCGGGATTCTGGGCGGCGGGTTTTTACTCTGGATGGGCAGCAATATGCTGCGGCAACTTTCCCGGCACAGCCCTGAATCTGAACAGGGGTTCAAGAACGGTCCCATCGCAACCGGCGTCATTCTATCGGCCACAAATCCCTATTTTCTGTTCTGGTGGGCGACTGTGGGACTGAATTTAGCCATTAACGCAAAAGAACTGGGAACTGCCGCACTGGTCCTGTTTGCAGTGGTCCACTGGCTGTGTGACCTAATCTGGCTGTCGGCACTGTCGCTGGGGGCATTCATCACCCATCGAGGAGCCGGACTGTTCAGCGACAAAATCCAAAAAGCCTTCCTGATCTTCTGCGGAATCGCCCTGCTATGCTTCGGTGTCAAATTCATGTTCGACGCATTTTGGCTGTGGACTCGCTAAGGAACCGCGTATAAATAAACGCTTCATTTATGCGCAGTCCCTAAAACAAACCATCTCGATCGCTCTCAGTATGTAAAAAGATCCTTCAATGTATAATCCGCATCCGCGGCCGCATTGACTGCATTGCGAATTTTTAGCTGGACGCGGCGGGAGAGTTTGCGGCCCTTGCAGGCGCGGGAGACCATCTTGTGCGTGATCTGCTCGGTCGAGGCGACGACGAGGTCGTGAGCGTTAAGCTTATACTTTTCCAGTAGCTCGATAATCGGCTGGGGGCCGAGGTTGTGTTCTGTTTCCATTGTTTCCTCTATTAAAATGAACCACCGAATGAACGCGAATGAAACTTAGGAACCGCGTATAAATAAAGAATTACAGTGTTAGCTTTAAAAAACAGCGCCTAAAAAACAAGGAAATACAAGATTGTCGTACGAATTATTATACCCTAAAGTTATTCATTTTAGAAACTATCCCAAAACCTCAATTTTTGAGTTAATGTGAGCCGATATATGGTTTATGGATTAGCGAATTCAACTCATGAGTGCAATTCTATTATTTCCTTATCACTGAACCTATGCTCTCGTGGAACACTCTGGCCGTCGTGGATGTTTGATCGGTTCCAGGCACAGGCGGTCTTGAACTTGTCAGCCAGCTCCCGATGGATAGGATAGGCCATGCCCATGCGGTTTGCTTTAATTTTCCTTCCAGCTGCCTTTGGCGCTGCGGTTGGCGATGTCCGCGTTTTCGTAGATATATTTCTTGTAGGCGATGATAATACCCCGCAGGGCTAAATTGGACACCCAGCTATCCACAAAATCACAGTCCTCTTTGATTATTTTTGCGGCGCCACCGGTTAAAATTACCTGCGGCCAGCTTCCAATCTGCTCGGCATATTTCCGGCAAACCGCCTCCAGCAATCCCACGGCACTCCAGTACACCCCGGCCCGCATCGCTTCTTCCGTATTGACACCATAGCACTGTTGCGGCCTTTGCATGTCCACCTTCGGCAGCCGCGCCGTGCCCATATTCATCGCCGCCAGCGACAAATCGAATCCCGGTGTAATCGTCCCGCCGACAAACACGCCGTCCTCATCAACCAGATCAACCGTTATCGCCGTACCAAAATCCGCCACAACAACCGCCCCCTCGACTACCGCATACGCCGCCGCCGCCGCACAAAGCCGATCCGTGCCGACTGCCAGCGCCTCATCGACCGCCGTCTCCATCGGCAGTGGAATATCCACGCCAATCACCAACAGCTTCTGTTCCAGTTCGTCCTGAACAACCTCCCGCACAAGGTCCGTCCACTCCGGCTTAACAGAGCTGACTACCAGAACGCACTCCTTGGTCGGCTCTTTGGCGCTCTTGACAAGCGGCGCCTGATCCCAACACTCCGTCAAGATGTCTGCAAGTTGAGATTCGATGTCTCCGGAGTTGCCAGCGGCGGTTTTCAGGAGTTTTTCTTCGTCGTTCAGATAAAACGCGACTTTGATTGTTGTATTGCCAATATCAATAGCTATCAGATTCATCATCTTTTCCTCTTACAATTGCCCACAGCCGTTCGTTCAGTTCCAAAACACCCTCACCCGTTACTGCCGAGATCACAAACACTTCTTTAACGCTTTTCGGAAGACGGCTTCGGATGTCGTCACAGAAAAGGCCATCCGGGTCGAGGTCGGCCTTATTCAGGATTATGATCTCTGGCTTATCTGTCAGGACCGTGCTGTACCGTTCCAGTTCGCTGCGAATTTTATGGTAGTTCTCGACAGGGTCCGCTTCATCGGCGGGGAGAATATCCAGCAGATGCACAATCATTCGCGTACGCTCAATGTGCCGCAAAAAATCATGTCCTAAGCCCGCGCCTTCATGGGCGCCTTCGATCAGGCCGGGAATATCGGCCATCACAAACCGCCGAAAGCCCGTTAATTCCACAATCCCCAGCACCGGTGCCAGTGTCGTGAACGGATAATTCGCGATTTTTGGCCGTGCCGCCGAGCATCGCGAAACGAGAGTGCTTTTTCCGGCGTTGGGCATACCGACCAAGCCGATGTCGGCGATGAGTTTTAGTTCCAGCCGTAGGTGTCGTTCTTGGCCCCGCTTGCCGTCGGTGGCAAATCGCGGGGTCTGACGAGTCGATGTGGCAAACGCTCTGTTGCCCCTGCCGCCGCGACCACCGCGGCAAAAACGCACTTCCAATCCCGGCTCGTTCATATCTTTGAGCAACAGGTCATATTTTTCGTCATAAACCAGCGTCCCCGGTGGAATGGGGAGAATCAGATCGTCCCCGGCGGCTCCGTATTTATTGGCACCCTCGCCGCAGCTACCATTACGGGCGATCCAGTCGTACCGTCCGGAAAAATCCAGTAGCGTATCCAGGGATTCATCCACAACAAAAATGATGTTGCCGCCGCGGCCGCCATCACCACCGTCCGGCCCGCCTTTAGCAATATATTTTTCCCGCCGAAAGCTGATACAACCGTGCCCGCCGTCGCCAGCCTTAACACGAATTTTCGCTTCATCGATAAACATTGTCTATAGAATGTCCTTTAAGTAGAAATCTCTTAAATGGGGGATTATACCCGTAACCGGCCCAAATAGCAACCGACATGGATAATAAAAGCGTGGTCACGCAAACTGTCCGATGGATGTTAAGGAACTGCGTACCAATAACCTGTCCATTTCTCATCTCATCTTCACATTATCTTCAGCCGAATCTCAATCGCTTTCGCTTTTCGGTGGGATTGGTAACATCCTTACCCTACAATACAAACCGTATCTTTTTGGGGTAGATTACTCCGGAGGGGGGGGCTTCACAGCCGAGATCAGTGGGGGTCAGGTGGCAGTTCAAGAGCCAGTTTCCCGCCATTGCCGCTAAACCCACCAACATTTACAACACAGTCTTTTATTGGCATCGCCGGCAATCGTGTAATCACAGGGCAGTCCGTAAATGATGATATCGTCCGCAAAGAAACCCTCGTAATTATTTGCAAATTGGTCGTATGTATCGAGTCCAAATCGCAGTTGGGTGGTTGAACCTGCATCGGTCAGTGTTGCGGTAACGAACAAGAGCCACTGGGTTGTCGGCGTTCAGGCGTTACACGGCAAACGAATGTTGTTTGTTTTTTTATCACTGCTGTAACTCCTATTCATTCTTCTTAAATGGCCTCATGAGAATGTCCCCAATCGCGGATACACTTTTTGCGGTGGTATCTACTACGGCTTGTCCGGCGGTACCAGCGACTTTGATCGGAACCTTTACGAAACTGTCCAGAATCGAGCCAGTTTCGTCGATGGCGTCGGCGACTTTGTCGCCTGCATCTGTCGCGGCGGCTCCCGCCCTGCCGCGGACACCGGCCCAGACATCTTTGAAGAAGATGTCTTTGACATCATTATAAAAATCGCCCACATGGCTCAAGAGATGCTTTTTGGCTTCGGCCTCGTTCCAACCGAGGAAGCTGCGGCAGCGGTCCATCGCGGCGTGGCCGGTGATGGTCGTCATGAATCCGGCGCCGATGCCCTGGGCGATGTCATCGACAAAGCGGCCGATGCCGGGGACGCGGGAGCCGAGCCCCTCGATGAGGTTTTTGCCCATGTTGATGTAGTTAACGGTAGCGATGACATTGATGATGTCCGAGAAGATGCGAAGCTGTTCGCTCAGAGACGGACGAACACGATAGACCCGGACGATGCGGACGACCATAACCAGGTTACGATAGAGCACGATCAAGAGATCCGCGGATTTATAGGGGCTGAGCGTGACGCCGACCATGATATCGCGCATGGAATCCCGCACCTGCTTTGACGCGGCGGCATCGAGGGTTTTGAGGATGGGTTTGATATGGTTTTCCTCGATGGAAGTAATCAGGTTCAGTGTTTCGGTACGGTCAGAGGGAAGTTGACTTTCGAGTTGTGTGAGTGCGTTGGTTATTTGCGAGCGGTCATCATCGCTGAGATTTGGGTTGGAAACCAGCCGCTGCAGAAAGCGTTTGAGATATTGAATGTACTTCTTTAACTGCCGATCCGTGGCATTGGTCACATCGTCGATCTTCGGGGGTTTGAGTGATTTTGGAAAAACGGCCATGTTCCCCCAGATATAGATCAGCAACCAGATCAGCAGGCCAATGACCGCCGCAGCGAAGGTATATCCGGCAATGGGATGGAAATTGTACAGTGTCTGATAGGCCCGCAGGACTTCCAGCACGGCGAAAAATGTCAGCAGGACACCGATGACAATGACGGCAGTGCGAATGAGTTTCCAGATGGTTTTTAGCATGGCGGCTCCTTTTCTGCCTGAACTCGTTGGAGCTATTGTACAAAAAACAGACCCCGTCTGTCAAATAATGATTATAGAGCTTTCTTGCTTATAACCTGAACTTTGGATAAGATAAGATAAGGTAATGTGATTGTTTACTGAAAAATGTACGGATCGAGGTTATTTGCTGGTACAGGACAGTGCTCTTATCGTGGCACGGCCATCTTGGCCGTGATTGGCGGGGCCGCGCTTCACGGGCTGGAAGCCCGTGCCACCTTTTGGCCAGAAGATATTATGGAAATCAAAACGAAACAATTGAATATCCGTGATTGCGGCGTGATGGGCTATGCCGATGCACTGGATTTGCAGATGGACTTGTGCCTGCAGCGACAACAGGATGAAATTGGCAATACCGTGCTGATCGTGGAGCATCCGGCGGTGATTACCTTGGGGGCGCGAAAGAGTGAAAACAAACTGTTGACCGATGAAGATGTAATTCGCAGTAAGGGAATCGAGGTGGTGCGTGCCGGTCGCGGCGGCGGGACGACAGCGCATAATCCGGGGCAACTGGTAATGTATCCTATTATTAAACTGAAAAGCATCGGATTGGATGTTACCGCCTACATTCGCTCGCTGGAACAGATTGGGATTGAACTTTTGCAGTCGCTGGGCGTTGAAAGCGACCGCCGCAAGGGGTTTCCGGGATTGTGGATCGGCGAGAAGAAAATTGCCTCGATTGGTGTGCAACTTAAAAAATGGGTCAGCTTTCACGGACTGGCGATCAATATTAATAATGATCTGAGTATCTTTGAGCATATTGTGCCGTGCGGGCTGGATGGTGTCGTGATTACTTCGGTGCAGAGAGAAACCGGGAAACCGGTGGATATGAGTGTGGTGAAGAATAAATTAGTGGAATTGTGCAAAAGAACTTATATGTCGCCCCTTCGGGGCTTATGATTTGTTGGAATCTGTACCGGGGGTTTTACCCCCGGCTATTGTATTACGAACCTCCGGTTCTGATAAGGAATAAGTTATTCCTAGAAAGGGTTTCACCCCCGGCTATTGTGTGACAAGCCCTCGGTTCTAAGTAAGGAATTTAGCTTTTTTATTCCAAAGCAGGGACACTTCGGCTACATTATTGCGGCCTTTTGGGCCTGATAGGGAATACTGTTTTATGTGCGGGCGAGACGCCCGCATTCGGCAGTGAATAAGGACTATTTATGAGTGACGAAAATAAACAAAGCAAACGGCGGCTGCCGGAGTGGCTGAAGCGGCGAATGGGGACGGGACAGACTTTTAACCATACGCACCATACGCTGGATACGCTGGGGATTGAAACAATCTGCACAAATGCCGACTGCCCGAATCGTGGGGACTGCTGGAGTCGGGGAACAGCGACGGTGCTGATACTGGGCAATATCTGCACGCGCAATTGCAAATTCTGTTCGGTCGGACATGGGAAACCGCTGCCGCCGGATGCGACGGAACCGGAGCGGGTTGCGCAGATGGCCAAGGAAATGGGGCTGAAATATCTGGTGATTACCAGCGTGGATCGGGATGATCTGGCCGATGGCGGCGCAGAGCATTTTCGTGATGTGATTCTGCAATGCAGAGAGATCGTACCGACATTGGAATTCGAGCTATTGGTACCAGACTTTCGTGATAGTCAGGAGGAGTCCCTCGAAATCCTTAAATCCGCCCTGCCGTTCGTGTTTGGGCATAATGTCGAAACCGTGCCATCGCTGTATTCAACGGCTCGGCCCGGTGGTGATTATCGACGTTCACTGGCCCTATTGGAAAAAACCAAACAATCGCTGCCGAATACGCAGACAAAATCCTCGCTCATGCTTGGATTAGGCGAAAAAGATGATGAGTTGATGGGAGTCCTCAAAGACCTGCGAGCCATCGGCTGCGACCGACTGGCACTGGGTCAATACTTACGGCCCAGCAAGGACTCGTTAGAAGTGGTGGAGTATATTACGCCGGAAAAATTCGATTGGTGGGCAGAGCAGGCAAAAGAATTGGGCTTTACCTGGGTGCAAAGTTCGCCGTTTACCCGAAGTTCGTATCACGCGGAGGAAAAGTAGTTTTCAGGGTAATGGAACGCAGGCATCTTGCCTGCGCTGCGCAACGGTAACGGCTGACCATTCCGTAGGCATTTTGATCTATGTGCCGACAACACCCCCGGCGCAGGC
>JAGGWF010000081.1 GCA_021157685.1 Planctomycetota bacterium
CTCCTATGTTAAAAGTCTACTCCAATTTTCACTATTTTTTCACACAACTACTTGCTAACACAAAGTTTGGGAAATCTTCGAAGACCCAACCATTTTTCAGGGTATTGTATATGATCCCAAGGAACTTCCGTGCCGTAGCAATGATGGCTTTGCCGCTGCCGCGATGGCTTTTGATCCGTTCATAATACTGTCGTAAGTAGGGGCTATACCGTTTGGCAACCAGCGTACACTGCACTATTGTTCGGCCCAACTTTGAGCCATGCTTGGTAATCCTGCCGTGCCGAACGGTTTCGTTCGAGTCCGACACCCTGGGAACAATCCCAAAGTAAGCCGCCAACTTATTCTCATCAGCAAAGTCATTGACATCACCGATTATCGTCAAAAGCACCGTTGCAGACCGGCCCGCAATACCCTTGATACTCGTCAGGCTCTCATGGCCCTTAAGCTTTTGACCATGCTCAACCATTTCCTTATCAAGTATCTTGATGCTCTTATTAAAGCCTCGAATCTGCTCGATGAGGACCTCAAGCTCGATTTTGACGATTACATCCCATTCATAAGCCCAAACCGACTTTAAACCCTTTTCGCTACCGAGCGATTCTTTCTTGAACTTGATGCCGTAACTGTTCAGCACATTATGAATCTTGTTGATCAACGCCGTACGCTGTTTAACCAGCTTGTCCCGTGTCGTCGCCAATGAATGTAATTGTGCGTTTTCTTTGGTTTTCATTCGTGCCTCAGGCAGCATGTCCTTGCTCAGGTAAAAGGCCAATGTTTTGGCGTCATTCTTATCCGTCTTCTTGACCGACCGGCGTATCACCTCAAACTGAAAAGGATTCACAACCGTCACTTTTCTAATCCGATCCCTGATCTGAGAGACAAACCAAGCCGTATTGCCCGTCGCCTCGACAGCCAGCAGATCACGCTTACGCAGTGTCTTGCGAAAATCCGCAATGCGAGCAATCTGAAAAGTTCGAATGCTCTCTTTATCCTGTTTCGTCCGTCTGCAAACCGTAAAACTATTCGTGTGTAAATCAACGCCCAGGTAACTCATGCTTCCATCTCCAAAATAAAGTCCATTTCTGTTTACCTGGAGCAAACTTTTCTTCGTCGGTGTCCACCAAACTCCTATGCAAGGTCGTAATGCCTTATGATGGCGGTTCGGTCATAGGTCTGATTAATCTCCTTTTCGAGGTCGCAATACCTCATGCTAACATACAGCCTATGGCCTATTCTGCTCCAGCAATCACTGAAACTAAACACCAACTTGGTATTCTGGTAAAGATATTTTTCTTTTTTTCGCCCGCACCCAAAAAAGGGGTGGGAAAAAGAAAAATATCGCTCGATTGTCAAAGAACTAATTTATCGTACCATCTCCTTTTTAAAAAAGTTATATTTTAACCATATATAACCCCAGTATCCGATCAATAATTTATCAAAAAGATGATATGTTATCAAAAGAAAAAATAGTAGCCGCAAGTGATTTTCTTTTTGGGTGCTTACTCTTTACAAAATTCCGGTCGGGTCGATATCCGCCAGTCTCAAGATCCGAGCCGGCTCCTCGGCCATGCCCGTACGCGTAGATAAGTACGCCGCTTCGATCACCGCCATGGTTTGTAAATCAGACCCGTATGCCGGATAAAGAGGACATTTGTCAGGATTCTGAAAATTATTCGCCAGATTCTCCATCATCCGTTTTTCCGCGGAAAGTTCATCGTCCGCATAGGTCTTTTGCTCCAGCAGTTCCCCACCATTGTCATACAGCACAACTTCCTCTTCCGTGGCCGTCAGGTGCTGCTGTTTGCCGTGAACCCGCAGATGCCGTCGGGCCGGGCCGAGTGTACGGCTGGCACAGATCTGCGCGATCAGTGAGTCGGTAAACTGAACGGTAACAATGGCCGTATCCTCAGTCAAACTCATCCGCTGCTGACGGTCCGGTGCCTGGTTGATCGTCAGAGCGTACACCTTCTGCGGAAGCCCGAAGCATAAAAGCAGTTCATCGATCAGATCATAACAGTTCTGCAGCAGCACCCCGCCGCCGGCGGTATCCGGGTCGTTCAGCCATCGCATCTGGGGTTCCATCTCGCCCATCGGAACATGGCACACCGCCGAGACCAGATGCCAGGATTGATCGCCATCGCCTTCGGACTGGGCCAGATGAGATCGAACATGCTCAAATGATTTCCTGAATCGCCCATCCTGAAGCGTCAAAAAATACCGTTTTGACTTATTGGCCAGCCGGTATAATTCGGTCAGTTGGGAAAAATTCAATGCCGGCGGAGGCATCTTGAGAATATGAAAACCCTCCTGCAATGCCAATCGCATAAACTCGACGCATTGATGGGCCGGACTACCGAACAAAAGAAAGTCTGCCTCCGTCGCAATAATCAACTGGCGATAGTCCGTAAATACAGGACACGCAAATGTGCGGCCACACACCTCCAAAGATTCCTGCCGCTCATCAGCCACCGCAGCGACCGCATACAACCCGCTTTCCAAAGCCGCATCCAATAGCCCCACTGCTGGCTCCGTCAACCCGATGGCAGCGATTTTTAGCATCCGTTCCGTCATCATTGCTTATCGCACAAATCCCTGTTACCTACATATCATTGGCGACTTGTTTACCACCGATAGCTATTCGTGTAGCGATCATCCAGCCGGGTTTGCCGATATTGCAACCGATCATCTCGAGATTGGTAATGGCGTGATCGCCGACTCGACCGGAATGAGGCACGGTCCTGAGCATCTTCAAACTTCCGCTGTTTTTCCGAATCTCGGCGTTCCAGGGAGGCCATGCGACGATTTTCAGCCACCATCGCACGTTCGGCGTTCGCAGCCTTTTTAGCATCGAGCTTCATTCCAACGGCCCATTCTTTACACGCTGCCTGCTCGCCAATCGTCCCCAAATAGGTCCATATCTTCAGACAATCCTTCACATACGAACGCATCTCCTTGCGAACCTTTTTTGCATACTGTTCCTTTTTCATACAGACCTCAGAAAATCCCTTAGCATCGGCAACGCTGTCAAACTGCATCGGTCGATACCCCTCATAAAGAACGAACCGCATCGAAAACTGAGCCGTTTCTTCCCAGGTGGGCAATTTTGCCGGCAGTGCAATATCCCGCTGCTTATACTCATCGATCAATCCCAGAGCCTTGGCGTAGAGTGTCGGGTCATCCGGCACTTCGACATTTGCGGCCGCCATATCTTCGGCTGCACCGATCTTGAGCAGGTAATCGGCCAGCATCTGCCGCTTCTTCTTCATCTCCGCACGCTTTCTTGTCAGCAACGGTGTTAGCTCGCCCATTGCCTCCGAACGAACCACCCAATACTCCGGACTATCTTTTTCAGGCAGTTGAATATCCTCAAATTTCACCTCATCGACAGCCCATTCATCTGGAGCGGATTCTACCGCTTCCTCAACCGCTGGTTTATCCGCATTGACTTCAATGACCTTAGCAGCCCTGGAAACTCCGACAACAACAAACAACATCGTAAAAAGACAAAGAATAGTCAAATAAGTACTGATTTTCATCGTTTTCCCTTTCTAATCCAAACAAGTGGCATTTGCGTTCACTTACAATACTGCATCAATTGTATAGGAGTTCATTTTTTTTTCAACCACCAAATTTGATTCAAACTTAGGGGTTTTCCCGTAAGCTTTTCCTTAGTAAATCCTTGTGAAACCAGAAACAGGTATTGATGGCTTCCTTCAACCCTCCAGACAGACGATAGCCGTTGACTAACTGGCCGGTACTGCCGTCACGAACGGTGGCTAAATAATCCATCTTGATTAAGCAACAGTTTTTCTGTAAATTCTTTTTTCTTTTGAATTAGCGGATTCGTTTTCGTTCTCCATTTCCGTTTGCATATTCAAATATCTTTTGCCGGCTATCCAATCTTCGCTGATCTCCATTTCTATCGCACTGACCAATCTCAGCAAAGATGCCTCATTTGGGAACAGCCTTGCAACGCGTGTCCGTCGATTGATTTCTTCGTGCAGCCGTTCCAGCGAATTGGATGTTCGCATCCGTTTACGGTGCTTGGCTGGCAGCTCAAAAATCGTCAGTCCTTCTGGTATATTTTCTTCCATCCATTCAGACAGGCCAGGCGCGGACTCGACATATTTTTCAACATAATACTTTAGTCGAGATAGGGCCAATTCACCGCTTGGTGCAGCAAAAATATCAGCGATGTCATCATGTACCTGTTTCTGTATCGCTTTTTTAGGCACATACGCCTGAGCATTTTGCTGAAGATGAAACTGACATCTTTGCCATCGGACACCATTGAACAGGCTTTGTCGAGCCGCCTTTAAACCCGAATGAGCATCGCTGGTTATGAGTTTGACACCCTGAAGTCCCCTGGTCAGCAACGACTTTAAAAACTCTCTCCAATGCACCTCAGCTTCGCTCAAAGAAACGCTTACACCGATCACCTCACGCTTGCCGTCCGTATTGATGCCGATTGCCGTAAATACCGCACAGGACTGCACAGAGCCGTTTATCCGTACTTTCTCATAATGGGCATCGAGGATAATATAAGGATACTCTCCAAGCTCTCGACCCCGCCACTTATCCAATTCTTCATCGAGTATTTCGGATGCTCTTGAGACCTGCGTACTGCTTATTTTCAGACCGCACATCTTTTCGAGTACACCGGTTACTCGGCGAGTTGAAATCCCTTTTACATACATCTCAGCAATCGCAACTTTCAGTGCCCGTTCGCTTCGACACCCTTTTTCCAGGGCTGACGGATAGAATTCAACATCGCCTCTGACCTGCGGCACATCGACAATCATTCTGCCCATGCGTGTATCGACGGTCTTTGACTTAAAGCCGTTGGCATAACCCTTACGCTCAGGGGTTCTCTGATAGGCTCTGGCATCGAGGGCGTCTTCTCTTTCGATTTTCATAGCTTCGTTCATCAATATCCGTAGCACATCTGCCATTCCATCAAAACCATTTTCAATTAATAGTTCCATTGCATCACTGCATGCGTTACCATGTTGGTGGCGGATCATCTTGTTTCTCCTGATATGGAACGACCTTTGTCAACTGTTATTTTATGCCATTAATTTCATTTTTTTATTGACGCTTAAAGCGTGGGCTGCTTCGACAATGAATCAGTCTGATATTTGTGGATTAGCTTTTCAGCCAGAGCTGACAGTGATATTCTTCGTCGCAAGCGTTGCATTCTACGGGCACGAGTTCAGCTCGTCA
>JAGGWF010000069.1 GCA_021157685.1 Planctomycetota bacterium
AGCCGGACAGGGTGGGCAAAATACGGCGTATGCACATCTATTGGTTTGCCTACGCCGGCCGGCTAAATTTTGAGGCCACCCATTTCTGTGAACCGCCTGGTGGCTATTATTGTCTTTAATTAGTGAAAATCCTCGATAACTTTAAACAAGACATGCATCTTATCACTTTTTTCGTTCCAGCAGGCGAGTCACCATCATCGCCGCGACGGTGTCGCCGGAGGCGTTGATCATGGTTGCGGGCGGATCGATCAGCGCTCCCAGCATCGAGATAATCGGCAGCGCCTCCGGCCCGAATCCATACAACGATACAATCAGCATTTCGCCCAAAAATCCACCGCCGGGAATCCCGCTCATGACCACCCCGCACAACAGCGCCACACCCACCGCCCCAGCCAGCGTCTCAACACCCGTAAACGGACGCCCGAACAAGGCAAATAAAACCGCAATCTTCAAAACCGCCGCCAGGCAGGAACCGTCCATATGAATCGTCGCTCCCAACGGCAACACGATCTCACGAACATCTTCCGGCACACCAATCCGCTCGGCCGCATCCATGTTGGCCGGCAACGCCGCCAGCGAGCTGCCCGTTCCCCACGCCGTCAGCGCCGGAGGCAGGATATTGGCCCAATAACGCTTCACGCCACCTCGTCCGGCCGCTATAAATGCGTAGAATGAAAATCCAACGACGAAATAACCGATCGCCAGTGGATAATACAATCCCACCACACGCGCATATGTCCCAATCAGCTCAGGCCCGAACACACCCACAAGATAAGCAAAATACGCCCCCAGACCTATCGGCGCATACCACATAATCAGCTTAATCAAGTGGCCCATCACCGCAGCACCGGAAACCAGAAACTCCCGAAACGGTTTGCCCCTGTCCCCGGCCGCCTGTGAGGCAAGGCCCGTCAGGACAGAAAATATAATCAAAGCCAAAATATTGCGGCGGGTCAGTAGCTTTGGAAAATCATCCACCGAAACCGTATTGACAATTCTTTCAGCCAAATTAGCCGCTTCGGCTTGCGGCGGTTGGGCCAGTTCCAGTGTCAGCCCCTCGGCGGGGTCAAATATCTGCACCGCAAAAACCATTAATAAAGCCGAGACAATCCCTGTAACAACAAAAATAATGAGCATCAGGCCGGTAATGCGGCCCAATCGTTTTAAATTTGAACTGCCCGCTACAGCCGAAGAAAGTGAAAAGAATACCAGCGGAACGACCGCCGTAAACAGCAAATTCAGCAGCAAATCACCCAGCGGTTTCAGGCGTTGGGCTTTCGGGCCGAGAAAATAACCCAGCAACGCGCCTGCCGCGACAGCAATGATCAGGATCAGTGTAAAACGCCATTGTTTGATAAATCGTTCCATGCTCATGCGTCACTCTTTCGGAAGCAAAACAGATTCTTCAACAGGATGATGCACTGCTTAGCGATGCTTTTGCAGATATGCGGGAATGTAAACCGAAGCGGGGTTTGGATAGCCGGTTTGAAGTTCGGACACACCGGTTTTGTAAAGGTATCGCCAACAATATTGATTGGCTCGTCTGTGGGTATTCCGACACCCATTTTCTCCGCCGTAACAAGCAGCGGCAAGTCGCCTGCATCGAATCCAACCAGATCACAGCAAACCCGTTCACAGGCCACCGGGTCCGTTCCGGCAATCAAATACCCAACCTCTCGCGGCTGGCCATTAATCGGCCCCTGCCCTTCCATCGCAACGATTCCGTCGATGACATTCAAAACAGGACTCAATTTCTGATAAATCCCGATAATCATCCGGCAAAATGGCTCAACCTCTTTCCCGCGTGCAAAATGCCAATAGGCCTTTTCCTTGCCGGCCAGCCCCGCGACACAGCCGTACATATTCTTAAATGCAAAAGTCGCCCCAAGCTGTTGATGTGCCTTGAGCTTGGGCAGATTAACAATTACATCGGCCTCCAGCGCCACCCAGCTGATCCCTACGCTGACCCCGGCGATCTTGGTCCGAACGGGCTTGTTCAGATTTACGATTTCGACACCCAATTCTTCGAGCCGCTCATCAATTCCCAACGCCTTCAGGCATCCGGCTGTCGCAGACCATGCCGGCGAATCCCCAATAATGGGAAACCCGCCCGCCTCTTTAACAATTTGCGCCATCGCATAAATAACTTCCGGGTGTGTCTGGGCCGGTACATCCGGGCCCTTTGGAACGATCAGGTTCGGCTTGATCAGGACTCGTTGGCCCTTTTGGAAAAAGCAGCCCGCGCCGCCCAGTAATTCAAGCTGTCTGCCAATCGCCGAATGAACCTGCGACGGATCGTAAGATTCGCATCGCTGAAGCGCAACCGTATGCTTATGCTTTTCCGGCAACGCCATCAGAACCCCGCCGAATCACAAATAATGACATAAAACTGTATCTTTGGCCTTTTACCGGGAAGAAAAAACAGTTGCTTGTCCAGTGTCATCTCATCCGGTACGCTCCGGGCCGGGCCCAGCAGAATAACCCCACCCTCTTCAACACGAGCCAGGACCTGCCCGGCACGGATGGGTTGATAATCAATGGCGTCCTTTCCCATTGCCAAGCGAATATTCTCGATGCCAGGCTGCCAGGTCGCCGGAAATAATTTAACCTGAGCCATCTCGCGAAACCTCGGATCCGGCTTAGCGGAAAAAACCCAGCCCAAAAAGCCCGGTCCCGGTGTCAGGGTCGCCATGCCGTCGGCAGATGTTGAATAGTGAATGGTCTCTGTTCCCTGCAAAAATATACGAGACAGAGCTTCCGACTTATCGGGAGGAAACATCAGCCGGGACTGTGCCGTTCGGGCCGCGCCCATCCGGGCAAGTTTTTGTGCGATTTGAGCCCCTTGCTCAAATCGACCGGTACCCATCGCAAAACCATTCGCATAAAAAGCTCCCTTGTTCGTCGCCCGGATCTCTCCGTGGGATAAGCCATCAAAGATTTTTTTTAGTTTGTCAACTGAATCCGGAACAACGGTATAAGTCAGAACCCTGAAACTCATAAGGGACTCAGTCTCTATCGACTGAGAATCGTCTTGAAGATCAGATATCTTCAGACCTTCAATTGAGGGGGTCTCAGATGGGGTAACATCCGGTTGAGGAATCTCACATCCCGCGATGATCCAAATAGCTAAAAACAGAAGTAGGCAACAGCGTTTCATGAGGATAGATTTTACTGAACTTCATGGATATGTCAACAGACTCCCTGCCGAATGAGGGGGGATTGTCAGCGATGGACTTTTAGGTGCGCAATTGAGGTGAATCGCAAAACTCCAGAGCAATCGTTTTTTTGTCAGATTCATCCAGAAGCTGGTGGTTACCTGAACGAACCACACGGGCATGATTTGAGAGACTCCCGCCAAAGTCCAGCAACCCCCCCGTCGTGGGGACGGACATTTCAATACTAAGCAAGTCCCCCTCAGCCACATCGCCGCTGTTGACCTTGACAAGCATCCCACCCGGGCTGACATCAACCGTCTTTCCGGTAATCAACTCTCTGTGAGAAAGACCCACTTTCTGACAGAGTATTGATAATTTAAGCGGAAACCTTTTATGTTTCCTTCTGTCCTCTTCCATTCTTTGTAATGCCTCCTTGCGAAAATTAGAAATTCAAGAAAAGTTACGCTGTAATTTGAAGCAAACCGTATTCCATTCTCCTCCCCAAATCGCCGACTCAGCAAACTTCATAAAAGTCCAGAGCGTATCGTTACTTACATTAAGAGTATTATCAATTCCATTATGTATATATTATCGGAATTTCTACCATTGTTGATAAATATAAACGCCTTTTTGATAAAAATAATATCTTCTCGAAACATCCTCTAATATACAAACTGGATTTCAGTCAAAACCGCCTATTAACACCCGAATTATTCGCCAATAAACCGGACAATAGCCCATATCCAACAAACGAATGTTTCTTTTTGTCAACATTCGCTTGACACAAAAATGAATATATGGTCCAATGTTTATTCAAATAAACAAAGATGTGGCTTTTCGTGTGCAATTAGACATCATTTTTTGAAGATAGATGAATACAAACAGTCACCTTCAATTTGATTCGTTGTGCAAATCCCTAGCAGATTTTTTGCAGTTCGGATTTATATCATTTGACCGGGAATTGCGCATCGCGGATTACACACCCCTCGCAAACGATCTGGTCCACCTTGAAGCCTCCATCGACCAAACAATGGCACATGGAACGGATCTCAATATCTGGAAAAGCTGGACAGAACTCCTGACATCCGCCTTGGAGGCCAAGCAGAAAGCTGAATTCGGCACCGTCAAATATACCCGTAACAATCACCAGAAACTACTGAATATCACCTGTATTCCAACCATGGATCCGACTTCAGATGCTGTGATTGGCGGAACGATCGCCTTATATGACACCACAAAAAAACTGAATATTGAGCAGGAAATGGCCCACGCAGAGCGGCTGGTCGCCATTGGCAAAGTTGCTGGCAAGGTGGCCCATGAACTCAACAACCCTCTCGACGGGATCCTGCGGTATGTCAACCTCAGTTTGCGTACCATCGAAAATGGACATCCTGAAAAAGCAACGGACTATTTGCTGCATTGCCGCGACGGCCTGCAGCGAATGGGGAAAATTATTACCGAACTGCTCGAGTTTTCGCGCAGTACACACTTGGCATTTGAAACCAGCACGATCGATAAGCTTTTAGAAGACGCTTTGCGATCACTGGAATTTCCTTTGCGGAATATCGATGTCCGTCTGGTCCGCGAATACATTGGCAGCACCCCCCATTTCAAAAGCGAGGCATTATTCCAGGTCTTCTGCAATCTGATCAAAAATGCCGCCGACGCCATGAAAGAACAGGGCCGGTTAACCATCACCCTTCGCCAAACAACGAAGGACTGGCAGGTCGAGTTCCTTGACACCGGAACCGGGTTTGATCCCGACATGATTGACAATATGTTCAAGCCCTTCTATACCACCAAGCCAATAGGACGCGGAACCGGTCTGGGATTGGCCATTTGCAGGGATATCCTTGCAAAAATCGACAGCCGCATCACAGCCCAAAATGCACGCGAAGGCGGCGGGGTTTTCACCGTACACCTTCCGATCCATCATCCAAATTCTGACAGGAGCTAAACTGTGTTCAAGCCCAATATTCTTATTGTTGACGATGATCAGATTATCTTAGACTCATTGTGTGAGTTTCTCAGCATTGAGGGATACGACACGACGGGAGCCGGCACAGTCTCCAACGCCAAACAGAAACTGAAAGAGCAGTCCTTTGCCCTGGTTATCACCGATGTCAATATGCCGGACGGCGACGGATTTGAACTGCTCGATCTTGTCAGAGAAAACTACCCCCAGACCGTCGTCTTGCTTATTACCGGCTACGGAACGATTGAAAGCGCCGTCAAAGCAATCAAAAAAGGAGCGCATGACTATCTGACAAAACCGATTGTTGACGATGATCTCCTGCTTGCCGTCAAACGCGCAAGCCATCAGCAGGCCCTCATGAGTGAAAACCAGCAACTGCATCAACAACTTGAAAATAAATTCAGATTGAATAACATCCTCAGCCAGAACTATAAAATGGCCCGCATCTTCGAGTTGATCGAGGCCGTCGCGGACAGTAAAACCACCATCCTGATGACAGGGGCTTCCGGAACCGGAAAGAGTCTTCTGGCCAAAGCCATCCACTACCAGTCCGCTCGACACGATAAACCGTTTGTGGAAGTCAGTTGCGGCGCACTGCCGGAAACGCTTTTGGAAAGCGAGCTGTTCGGGTATGCCAAGGGGGCTTTTACCGGAGCGAACAAAGAAAAAAAAGGGAAGTTTTCAGCTGCCGACGGCGGTACGATTTTTCTGGATGAGATTTCGACCGCTTCACCCGCCATGCAGGTCAAACTTCTGCGTGTCCTGCAGGACCGTCGATTCGAGGCGGTTGGCAGCAACCAAACGATCACAGTGAACACACGCGTGGTCCTTGCGACCAATCAGGACTTAGCCGAAAAGGTCAAACAGGGACGGTTCCGCGAAGACCTTTATTACCGAATCAATGTCGTCACCGTCAACCTGCCGTCTCTGACCGAGCGAATCAGCGATATCCCGCTGCTGGCAGACCACTTTTTAAAACAGTTTTGTAAAAGCCATAACCGCACCAAAACCGGCCTAACCGAACAGGCCCTGCACTATCTGCAAAACTATCCCTGGCCCGGAAATGTTCGTGAACTGGAAAATACGATTGAGCGAGCGGTGCTTCTGAGCAAGGGGGTGTTCATCGATATCGACGATCTCCCATCCGTCATCATTGCTCACTGTCAAAACACGGAAAATAGAAATTACGGCAGTGAAACCCTCAAACAAGCTCTGGCCGGCCCCGAACGAGCGATTATCCGTGCGGCCCTGGAAGTCAATAACTGGGGCAGACAGGACACCGCCAAATCCCTTGATATCAACCGCACCACGCTATACAAAAAAATGAAGCGATACAGCCTTGAGGATGAAGCCCAGCGAAAAGGCCTGTGAAACAATCCGGCTGATCCGATTTTTTACAACAAATCCAACAGCCCCGGCAGCCAAAGCGACAGCGTTGGCCAATAGGTAATGACCATCAACGCCGCGATCATCGCAACGAAAAACGGGATCATCACCGGAACCACTTTGGCAATGCTGGTTTTACCGATGCCGCAACCAATGAATAAACAGGTCCCCACCGGCGGCGTGCAGAGGCCGATGCAGAGATTGGCAATCAGCATAATGCCAAAATGAACCGGATTCATGCCCAGTTCAGTAACCACCGGAAGAAGAATCGGGGTAAAGATCAATACCGCCGGCGTCATATCCATAAATGTGCCCACAACCAATAACAGGATATTGATAATAACAAAAATCACGATCCGATTATCCGAAATGGACAACAACGCGGCGCTGACGGACTGCGGAATATTCTCGTAGGTCAGAATCCAACTCATCGCCTGACTGCATCCCACCAGCAGCATTACAATAGCCGTCGTCTTGCCGCCCAGCAAAAGAATTCGCGGCAGGTCTTTGATTTTGACCTCACGAAAGAAACAAACCGCCAGGATAAACGCATATGCAACGGCAATCGCC
>JAGGWF010000252.1 GCA_021157685.1 Planctomycetota bacterium
ATCCGCGTAATCCGCGGTTTCATTTTTTATGCCATTTCGAAAATATCCAGGCCATCCATTTCATGCAGGGATTTTCCTGCCGGAACCATCGGCCAGACATTCTCTTCGGGGTCCACCCGGAAATCGACCACACAGGGCTTTGTTTGCTTCAGCATTTTTTCGACAGCGCCGACAACCTGATCCTTTTTGTCCACTGTCATTCCCACACAGCCCAAGGCCTCTGCGACCTTTGCAAAGTCCGGGTTCTTCAGTGAGCTTTGCGAATAGCGGCGGCCGTAGAACAGCTCCTGCCACTGACGCACCATTCCCATGAATCCATTGTTAATCAGCACGATCTTGATCGGCAGGTCATACATGGCCGCCGTCGAAAGCTCGGTCAGCGTCATATTAAAGCTGCTGTCGCCGTCAATCCCAATCACGAGCTTGTCCGGGCAGGCAATCTGCGCACCAATCGCAGACGGGACACCAAAGCCCATCGTGCCAAGCCCGCCGGAAGTAATAAACTGACGGGGCTTGCTGTATTTATAGAACTGGGCCGCCCACATCTGGTGTTGACCCACGCCAGTGGTAATAATCGCCTCCCCCGCAGTTTGCCGACAGACTTCTTCGATAACGAACTGGGGCTTGATGACATCGGCGTTTTTGTCATAGGTAAACGGATGGCTGGCTTTCCATGCGGCGATCTTCTCAAACCATTCCTTGCGGGGTTTGTATTCAAGCGCCTCGAGCATCTGTTCGAGAACCTCTTTGGCATCACCAACGACCGGAATATCCACATGGAGATTCTTGCCGATATTCGACGGGTCCAAATCAATATGGACGATCTTCGCGTGCGGGGCAAATGTTTCCAGATTCCCCGTTACCCGATCCTCAAACCGAGCGCCCACCGAGATCAGCAGATCGGATTTCTGAACCGCATAGTTCGCATACGCCGAGCCGTGCATTCCCAGCATATCCAGCGACTCGGGACGATTCTGGTCGTAAGCCCCCATCGCCATCAGCGTCGTCGTCACGGGAATATTGGCTTTTTTGGCAACGGCCCGCAACACCTCGGAGGCACCAGAGATAATACAACCGCCACCAACATAAAGTACCGGTCTTTTGGATTCATTGATGGCCTTAGCCGCTGCGGCGATCTGGCGGGCGTGGCCCTTGTACTGAATCCTGAAACCGGGAAGCTCAATCTCTCGTTTCGGGAAGATCGGGCACTCGGCCAACTGCATATCAACCGGAATATCGATCAGAACCGGACCCGGACGACCGGATCGGGCAATATAGAATGCCTCACGAATCGTCTGAGCCAGTTCGTTGGGGTCCTTGATGATTACATTGTGCTTGGTCACCGGACGGGTAATGCCCGTGGTGTCCGCCTCCTGAAAGGCATCATTGCCGATCAGCGAGGTGCGAACCTGACCGGTGATCGCGACCAGCGGCACCGAGTCCATCATCGCAGTCGCCAACCCCGTTACGAGATTGGTAGCGCCGGGACCGGAGGTAGCGATGATTACGCCGACCTTGCCGGTGGCGCGAGCATAGGCATCGGCCATGTGACATCCGCCCTGTTCGTGACGGGGGATGATGAAGTTAATCGGCGCATCGTAAATTTTGTCGAACAGCGGCAAAACCACGCCGCCGAGATAGCCGAACATGCTATCAACGCCCTGCTCGATCAGCATATCCACGATGACCTGTGAGCCGGGCTTATAGACGGTTCCGTCTGGATGGGATTTATTCTTGCTCATTGGTTCACTCCTGTAGAAATCGTTTTTGCGGATCGTGTTCTGTCGTATGCAGCAGGCGCACCGACAGCTGTATCCGTTTCAGAGTTGGTTAAAAGAGGGATTTGCGCAGGCAACGCCCGCGGCGCGAATTGCATAACCATAATATATCTCCTGTTTAACATTTCGTCATTCCAGTACTCGCAGGGTCTTGGGGCGTTTGTCGAGGGGCCGTCTCCGAAAGCACCAAGCTTTCCGGGCCGACCGCATCGGGATACGCTGCCCCGATTCTGCAGAACTCAAACCACAATCTTCACTTGTGTTACAGGTCCGCGGCAAGGTTTTGGTTAACCCGCCTGCGGCTGAAGTACAAGGCATACTACCCTATTATTCGGCAAAAGTCAACCCTCGGCTAAAGAAAATCCTACAGAATTCGGGGATCTGGACCTTATCGCGGGTTTTTGGGAACGCGGGCGTCGAAGCCTGTAATAAATG
Source organism: Planctomycetota bacterium (assembly GCA_021157685.1). Lineage (GTDB taxonomy): Bacteria > Planctomycetota > Phycisphaerae > Sedimentisphaerales > Anaerohalosphaeraceae > 4572-13. Next base: position 2,214 of record JAGGWF010000252.1, read on the forward strand.
AAAACAGAGAAAATGCGACCGAGACGGTCGCGTTCCCAGTATGTAAAACCGGACATTGGATGCTTGAAATCTGCAGCGGCAAGTGGTTTAATGGTAGCATGTTTAATAAAGCAACAGTAATCGGTAACGGCGGGATGGGCAGTGTTTGTGCGATGCTGCTGTGTGAAAACGGCATCAACACCACCCTATGGGGGCATGACGCGGCTGAATTGGCGCAGATCGCCGCCGCGAGGGAAAATGTGATCTTTCTCCCCGGGTATCCGCTGTCGAAATCGCTGGGGTATGAAGCGGACGACGCGAAAGCGATTGCCGGTGCGGAGTTGCTGGTTTCGGCGGTTCCGTGCCAGTTTATGCGGGGTGTCTGGGAACGGCTCAAACCCTATTTGCCCGCTGGGGTTCCCATCGTCAGTATCACCAAGGGCATCGAAAATAATACCCTCCTGCGGCCGACGCAGATATTAACTGAAATACTCGGCTCGCAGCATCCACTGGCAACACTTTCGGGGCCGAACATTGCCGATGAGATCGCCCACGGACTGCCGGCGAGCGCCACTGTTGCCTGTCGAGATGAGGATTTGGCGAGACGGATTCAGCAGGCGTTTAATACGCCGTCGTTTCGTGTCTATACGAATGATGATTGTGTGGGCGTAGAGCTGGCCGGAGCGATGAAAAATGTTATCGCTATTGCCGCAGGCATCATCGACGGCATTGGCGCTGGCGACAATGCCAAGGCCGCTTTGATTACGCGAGGACTGGCCGAGATCCAGCGGCTGGGTGTGGTACTGGGGGCCGCCAAAAAAACCTTTATCGGCCTGAGCGGACTGGGCGATCTGTTTACAACATGCGTGTCGCCGAAAGGGCGAAACCGCGGCTTTGGTGAGCGGATCGGAAAAGGGATGAGCGTGGACGAGGCCATTAGCGCCACGCAAAGCGTGGTTGAGGGCGTACCGACCTGCAGCGGGATCGTGGAACTGGCCAAAAAACACCATGTTGAAATGCCCATCACCGAATCGATCTACAGTATCATCCAAAAACAAAAAACCGTCAAAGAAGCGATCACCAACCTTATGACCCGTGAATTGAAAGCGGAATAATTTTGCCACAGAAAACTCAGGGCGGTCGAGCCGCAACCAAAATAACTGAACCACTAATGCACACGAATTGACACGAATAAAAGATAAAAAAAGATAGATGTTAGTTTTTCAGGAATTCGATATAATCTCTTATGAGATAACGGATTAAAAAGTTTACATTAAAAAACCGAGCATAAAAAACAAGAAGATGAAAGATTGTAGTACAGAGGGAAGTAAAATGAAAAAACGCTGGTTGATTCTGATTGCCGTTATTGTCATACCGATTTGCTGGATCGTTCTATCTCGCTTTTATTATCAAACCGAATTTAATCGTCGAGTTGAAGCGTTGGCCGCAGAGGACTATCCGGTTTCGCTGGATGAATTAGAGGCTCAATACAAACTTCCGCAAGGCGTTGAAAATGCGGCGGATATATACATTCAGGCGTTTGAGGCATATCAGGATCCAAACGAATTTGAAAGAGAGTTTTTGCCGATCCGTGGAAATTTTCGCTGGTCTGATGATGTCCCACCTTTTCCGCAGGAAGTGATGGACGCAATGGAATCGTCACTGAAAGCAAACCAAAAAATGCTTGAATTGCTCGACAAAGCCGCTGAAATTGAGCATTGTCTCTGGCCTCGCAAATTTGAGGATATGGAGGATTTTTATTTCCCAAAAGACTATTTAAGTGGAATTAAGAAGGCCACAAGGTTGCTTTGCGAGCGAGATCTTTATTGCGTTCAAAAAGGGGACACAGGTCAATTGATGAATCACTTTGAAACTTTGAAAGCTCTACCCGCGTGCCTTTCAAAGCAGCCCTTTTCGACTGACTATCTTATGAGCATTGCTCTTAAATCAATGATTGCGCGGAATCTTGAAGAAATCTTAAACCAGGTTGAATTTTCAGACGCAGACTTAAAAGAGCTTCAAAGACAATTTTTAGAGATGCAGGATGCTAAAGATTTTTGCAATATGGTGGTCAATGCCCGGTGCGTTGCAATTAATGGGTATCGCTTGCCGTTAAGAGAAAGATATAAATATTTCATGGCTGACTCTTGTTCAAATCTGACAAGATTCTTCTATCTGTTTTTCGGAATCGACCAAAAGGACAAATTGTTATCTCTTGATTTCTATGATCAGCTTTTACAGGCGGCAGAACTTCCACCCCATCAGTTGCCATCAATGATTGAAAAAATTGGCCGGGAATTTGGTGCGTATTCAGATTTTCATTTATATCTTTCTGATTTTCGCGCTCTTGGTAAGGTTTCTCTAATTAGTCTTCGAGCATTGGGAGGGCTTCGGTGTGCTGAGACGGCGTTGGCGATTGAGCGGTATCGGTTGAAATATCAGTCATTGCCGGACTCGCTGGAACAATTGGTGCCGGAGTTTATGGCAGAAGTGCCGAGGGAACCTTTTGACGGTAAAGTTTTGCGGTATATTAAACATGATGTTGGTTATACGGTCTATACGATTGGTAGTGATGGCGTTGATAACGGGGGATTATCCATACAGCAGATGAGAGAAAAGACCCCTGAGGGTAATCCCAAAGAGTATGACCGACCGTTTACGGTTCGGCGATGAGGGTGTCGTTCTTTCGCCCTGTTGAGGTGTCTTGTTCAACCCCTAACGGGGTTGTGAATGTTTTGTAAACCGTACCACGGGTTTTGGTCGCTATGCTCCCTGCGCCCGTGGCTATTATTGTTATGACCCCTACGGGGTCGGGTAAGGAAAATTAGGAGATTTGATTATGAATGCACGGGTTTTTTGGATTCAGTCGGTACTGCTAACAGCATCTTTATTTTTAACCGGGTGCGGGACGGGGGC
>JAGGWF010000182.1 GCA_021157685.1 Planctomycetota bacterium
GATGGTCTTGTTCCATCAGCGGGACTGAGTTTGAAAGCGATGATTGACTATTTCAAAGCCCACCCGCAGCAGGTGGATAAGTATATTTATCAGAACCCGCGATATGTCTTTTTCCGCACCGACAGCGGCAACCCGCGTGGCTGCCTGAACGAACCAGTGATTCCCATGCGGTCCATCGCCACCGATAAATCCATCTACCCGCGTGCGGCGCTGGCAATCATCAAAGCCAAACTGCCCAGAGCAATCGGCGGGGCGGTCAGAAAATCGGCCTACACCGGCTTTGCTCTGGATCAGGACGCCGGCGGGGCGATTCGGGCACCGGGCCGCTGCGATGTCTATATGGGCGTCGGCGACACCGCCGGTCAAATGGCAGGGCAGGTCTATGAAGAGGGCAAACTCTACTACTTCTTCGTCAAACCCGGCATGATGGGCCCGTATCTGAAAAAGTAAATCATGTGGCACGGGCTTCCAGCCCGTGAATCGGGTGCAAAACGGGCTTGGAGGTCTGCCAATCACGGCCATGATGGCTGTGCCATGAAAAAGTAAACTTTTGGAGAACACAATGGATATACAACTTCGTTTTCTCGGTGCCGCCGAGTCAGTTACCGGCTCACGACATCTGATTGAGTTCAACCATTCCAAGGTTCTTATCGACTGCGGCCTGTATCAGGAACGCGGCCTGCGGAACCGCAACTGGGAAGATTTCGGTTTTGAACCGGCCGAATTGGATGCGGTTCTGCTGACCCACGCCCACCTGGACCACTGCGGATTGCTGCCCAAACTGGTCAAAGAGGGTTTCAAGGGCAAGGTCTTCTGCACACCCGCTACCGCTGAGATTGCAAAGATCGTTTTGGCCGATTCCGGAAAGATTCAGGAAGAAGATGCCGAATACAAAAAGAAACGCCACAAACGCGCCAAATACACACCGCCGCGACCGGTTGAGCCGCTTTATAACGTCGAAGACGCCGAGGCGTGCATATCGAGGTTCTCGCCCGTCGAATATAAAACGCCGCTTAAAGTGGCCGATGATGTCGAGGCCAGTTTCTATGAAGCGGGCCATATTTTCGGTTCGTCCATTATCAAGCTGACCGTCGGGCTTAACAGCGAAATGCGAACCATCCTGTTCACCGGCGATCTGGGCCGTGTCGGCAAGCCCATTCTTAAAGACCCGGCCGTATTTGAAGAGGCCGACTATGTCTTTATTGAGTCCACCTATGGCGACCGCATCCACACCAGCGTCGAAGACACAAAAGAGCAGCTCTGCGAAGCGATCAACAAGACCCACGCCGCTGGCGGCAACATCGTTGTCCCCAGTTTCTCCATCGAGCGGGCGCAGGAGGTGATGTACTACATGAATGAGTTGCTGATGGAGGATCGCATCCCGCATATTATGACCTTTTTGGACAGCCCGATGGCCGTTCGCGTTACCGAGGTCTTCAAAAAGCACCCGGAACTCTACGACGCCGAGATGAAAGAATTGATGAGCCAGAACGAATCACCGTTTAGCTATGATGGCCTCAAGCTCGTCCAGTCCACCCGTGAGTCCAAGTCCATCAACCATATTAAGGGCACGATCATGGTCATCGCCGGTTCCGGCATGTGTACCGGAGGCCGCGTCAAGCACCACCTTGTCAATAATATCGCCCGCCCCGAAAGTGCTGTGCTGTTCGTGGGCTATCAGGCTGTCGGCACGCTCGGTCGGACCATTGTAGACTCTCAGCCCAATGACGAGGTGCGTATTCTCGGCCAGCACTTCCCCGTCAAGGCCAACATCGTTCAGGTCCACGGCTTCAGCGCCCACGCTGACAAAATTGAGATGCTGACGTGGTTGAAGAATCTCAAAAAACCGCCGCGTAAGGTCTTCGTCGTCCACGGCGAAAAAGAAGCCGCTCACAGCTTCAGGGACTATATCGAAGAACAAACCGGCTGGAACGCCATCGTTCCCAAATACCAGGACATCGTCAAAGTCGATTAATAAAAAAACAGTTCTCCCCCTGCAAAGGGGATTGAAAGTTGGATTTCAGGGTGGGGTGGCACGGTCAAGCTGTGCTTGGCCGTGGGGAGTCGTTCGTGCAATCAAAGCGTTTGTTGAGGGTGTAATCGGGCGGCTTGCGCCGATGGTGATTTTATGCGGGCGGGACGCCCGCGTTCCCAGTTAGGTCAGTTCGACGGACCAGTAAGCGTGGTCTAAGAATTGTTTCTGTGGCCACAAGAAGCCATTTTATGCAAGTTTGGCGGAATCTTGAGAAATTACCAACGCTCAAGAAAGCCGCTTAATAAACTTTTGGCGTAGGCGTTAAGTTTGATACGCCGACCAAAAGTCTGAATCGCCGACAAAAAACGGTGATAATGGGCAGAAAACGCCACTGTTTTTGGCATTTTTTGACTTTTGACGCAGGCGTCAAGGTTGGCATATTTTTGGACAACTTTAGCGTCGTTTTGGACTACCTTGGCAACAAAAAAACACCCCCTCCGGCCTCACGCCTCTAAATAATGACAAACAAGCCCAATTTTCAATTGCAAAGCCCATCCTTTCCGATATATCCTGATCTTTGATATTACATTTCACTTATGGGAGTTTGCTATGATAGTTGTGAATACTGAGACCATCCCGGGGCACCGCATCCTTGAGGTTAAGGGGCTTGTGCAGGGTAACACCGTCCGTGCCAAGCATGTCGGCCGGGACATCGCCGCGTCTTTGAAGAACCTTGTTGGCGGTGAATTGACCGGCTATACGGAACTGCTGGTCGAATCGCGGCGCCAGTCATTGGCCCGTATGCTGGATCAGGCCCAGCAGCTTGAGGCCAATGCCGTGGTGAATGTGCGGTTCGCGACCAGCTCGATCACCGCCGGAGCCGCGGAGTTGTATTGCTACGGCACCGCCGCGGTGGTCGAAGCAATTCAAACGGCATCGCTGCAGCCGGAACCGACAAGCGGAGAAAACGGATGATCATTTTTCAGTTTCTCATGCAGATCATCATCCCGCTGTCGTTTGTGCTGGTGTGTTTTCTCATCGGCAAGGGCATTGAGTTGCATCATTTCAAAAAACTCGCCCAGCGTGAACAACAGCTTTCCGGCATAATCGTCACCAATCTGAAAACGATACCGCCGCAGTATGAAAATGCCCAGCCGATTTTAGTGATGGGGTCGGCGGTGATTGCGACAGACTATTTTAAGGTATTCGCCGCAGGGTTGCGGAAGCTGTTTGGCGGGGAGATGAAGTCGTATGTGACGCTGATGGAACGCGCCCGCCGCGAGGCCATGGTGCGACTGCTCCAGCAGGCCGCACAGCAGGGAGCCACGGCGGTGTGGAACATTCGTTATGAAACCAGCACCACACACGGACAGCATCGTAAAAAGCCCGGCGGGGTCGAAGTATTGGCATACGGGACCGCCTTAAAATGAGCTTTCGCTGTCAGGTCAGCTCGACGACGGGTGACCAGAGTGATTTGGGGTGGTGATTGAAAGTTGGATTTCAGGGTGGGGTGGCACGGTCAAGCTGTGCTTGGCCGTGGGGAGTCGTTCGTGCAACCGAAGCGTTTGTTGAGGATGTAATCGGGCGGCTTCCCGGTCAGGTCAATTCGACGGACCAGTAAGCGTGGTCTAAGAATTGTTTCCAGCTTCGGTAGCGTTCGTGGGCTAGGTGGACATGGATGACCGGGTTGTTGCGGGGTTTAACGGGTTTTTTTATCAGCATCATGTGAGCTTGTGCGGGGGTGCGGCCGCCTTTTTTGACATTGCATTTAAGACACGCGCAGACGATATTACCCCATGTGGCCGGGCCGCCCAGTCGGCGGGGGACGACATGATCCAGCGACAGCTCGGCGGTGGGGAATCGTTTGCCGCAATACTGGCAGTGGTTGTTGTCGCGGGCGAACAGGTTGCGGCGGTTGAATTTAACCGTTTTGCTTGGGATGCGGTCGTAGCACAGCAGCCGGATCACACGCGGCACGGCGATGTGGAAGTTGACAGTGGATATCCAGTCGTGTTTGTGGGCCTCGAATGTGCGTTTGGTTTCGCTCAGTTCCACCCAGCTGTGTAAATCGTAGTTGGCATAGGAGCCGTCGTCGCAGGAGATAACCTCGGCCAATTTGCGGCAGAGCAGGGAAAACGCCCGGCGGGCGCCGATGATACGGAGGGCCATGTAATGCTTGTTCAGGACAAGCACCCGACAGTCCAGAGCATGTTGTGATGGTTCCAAAAACATCCTCTCCTCACAACGGTGTCAATTCAATGCCCAAGAGTATACAGAGGAACCGACCGGAGAGCAAGCCAAACTTTTGCTATATGTTGTGGCGGCGATGCGTTGGTGGTTAGGACTTGTAAATAAAAGATAATTTTTTCACAAATGAGTCTGGTCTAAAAAGTCAAAATGCAACCGTTTCAATGAAAACAACTGGCGTTATTGGCTTAATATCAAAGGTTTTGAGTGGCCATTTTGCCGCAAACTACCTTTTTAGAGCGGACTTACAAGTTCTTAGTATGACAGCGCGACTTGATGTCGAGCGTCGAGCGTTAGTCGTAACATAATATTATATAAGCATTTATGTTAATATTGCTGAATTCGAAATGCGACTATCGAAACTCGAAACAACGGCCCGTGTCGAAAACGGCTGTTTTGGTTTGAAAATTAGGGTTTTGAACAGTCTGTTTTGTTTCGGATTTAGGATTTTGTGCTTCGGATTTTAATAAAAAGCAAGGGTTTACAGTGCCAAATTGCGCTGTAGTATTAGTCCGTAACGGGGTTTGGGGACTTCAAAGCGACATTTTGAGCACGAAGCCCCTTTTCACCGGGAGTGGTCTCGAAAGTTACCTCCTCGCCATCGCTGAGGGATCGCAGTGACGGACTGGAAAAATCCGTGTAGTGGACGAAGACATCACTGCCGTCATCACTGAGAATAAACCCATAACCCTTTTTCTTATCATACCACTTGACTTTGCCTTCGGGCATGAAAACACCTCCGCCGATTTAAGCTGATAATTGTAATATATGACTCACCGAATAAACCGCTCCTGTTGTTTATTAAGCGTTACAGGATTTGCTGAGGTTTCTCAGCGGCAGGGATTTTCGCCAGTTTTTCCTTTAGGAGACGGCCCATTTTGAACTTAACGCTTCGCTTTGCAGGTACCTGAACGCGTTCGAGCGTTTTTGGGTTCTGAGCTTCACGGGCAGCTCGGGTTCGTGTTTCAAAGACACCAAAGTCCCGGAACTCCAGTCGGTTATCGGCAGCCAACTCCGCAACAACCTCGTCAAGGAACTGCTGGACGATCCGCTTAACGACAACCCGCTTCGCCTGAGTGGCATCGGAAATTCTATCAATGAGATCTTTCTTTGTAATCGTCGACATCTGCTGCCCTCTTAATCTTAGAGTTATTTTGTCCTTAATGTTACGCCAACAACCTCACTTAGGTGCAAACTTGAATTAATCCTTGCAACTTACTATATACAAAAGACTTCTATTCATCAAGGTTTTTTTTGGATTATTTTAAAAAACTTGTCCAGCTGTTGACAGCACAAAAATAGATATTTTTCCATTTTTTAGGATTTCAGTGGATTACGGCCTTGACCCAATGAAGAGTTTTGTTGATAATCAAGGTTTTATCTATATTTTAGGAAATTTCTTGCGATCATGTTTCAGACTTCAAAAGAGAACTCAATAACAAGCGGCCACAAACATATCGATGCCGTTTACCATAATGCCGAGTGGCTGATTACTGCGTTCGCCAGTACGCTGGTCTTTATCATCTTTGTGATGCAGGTCTATCGGATTCCCACCGGCAGCATGGCCGAAACGCTGCGCGGCGCCCATTTTCGTGTTCGCTGCGGCCAGTGCGGGTTTCGTTATGACCATGATTTTATTTCAGAACGATACGGCATGAAAAATACCGCCAACCCTGCAAAAAAAATGCCGATTGGGCCGCGGTCGCCGCGGTGTCCAAGTTGCGGTTATTCCGAGCCGAAGCCGATACGATCCCATGACGGCCAGTATTTTGTTTACAAAGACGGAAAGTCTGTTCCGGCGTATGCGCGGACAGTCTTTAAGGGCGATCAGATTTTTGTGCTGAAAAGTATTTACCAGTTTTTTGAGCCAAAGCGCTGGGATGTGATCGTATTTAAGAACCCTACCGAACCGCGAATCAATTATATCAAGCGCTGTATAGCGCTGCCGGAGGAGGAACTGGCGATTATTGACGGGGATATTTTTGTTGATGGTCAAATTCAGCGAAAGCCCAAAAAGGTGCAGGAAGAGCTTTGGATGATCGTCTATGATAATGATTATCACCCGGCACGACCGGATGAAAAAAGTTTTAACGGGCATTCGTGGAAACAGCCGTTTGAAAATGTGGGAACGGCGAAGTGGGATTTATCTGCAAATGCACCGGCAGTCTTTGAATTGGATAGCGATAACAGCCGTGTCCATCGCATTCAGTATAATGACCAGCAGGGCAATGATTTCCGGGCGACCTATGCTTATGATGACCCCGGCTCATTTCCGATGATGCCTGTTTGCAGCGACCTGATGGTTCAGTATTATCCCCAGATACAGGACGATTCCGCATCGGGCGCCCAAATTAGTAAATACGGGACGGCGTATCAGGGTTGGGTCTGTGCAGATGCGACGATGAAGATTGAACGCCGGATCGCAAATGGACAAACGGTTCCTCTTGTCGAGAAAAAATGCAATCCGGACGACCTGAACAAACAATCCCGTTTTCGTTTTGCCGTGGTTGACCAGCAACTCGTTCTGGAATTTGGTTCATCGGTACTCATCCATGACTTGGGAACCGTCATCGACGCGGCGGGAACCGACCGGCAAATCAAACCGCAGGTACAGATTTTAGGGGTCGGTCAGATTCAGTTGTCACATGTCGGGCTGTATCGGGATATCTATTATCTCTCAAGCGATGAGGACAAACGAGTCCGGAGGGCCTCGCGGGATAATCCTATGGTCTTGGGAGAAGATGAATATTTTGCATGCGGTGACAATAGTCCCTGCAGTGCCGATTCAAGGATGTGGGACAAAGAGGGAGCGAAAAATAATGATGGCAGTTACCCCGCCGGTGTGGTTCCAAAGGATTATCTTGTCGGTAAGGCATTTCTTGTTCATTGGCCGGGGGGCTATCGTCTGAAAGAAGAACCGATTCGATGGATTCCGTTCCCGGACGGCATGAAAATGATTTACGGCGGCAAAGATAATTAAATCCTAAATTCTAATCTCTAAATCCGAAACAAATTCAAAATTTTAATGACTAAAAATTCGGTTCAACTCCAATAAAGTTGGTAGAAAGTGTCGATGTGTCGATTAAATTTTCATGACGAATTGACACATGGGTCTTGCTTCCGAAAGGCAGGGGAGGTATACTTGCTCATGAGATATATTTTTTGGAAGTTTTAAAAATGTGACAGTTATTTTATGCCCGGTTAAGGGATGGCGTATAAAAACCCCGCCCTTGCCGGAGCGTAGAGATGAAGCCCGGAGGGTTTCAATAAGGGGTACCGCAGGTGCCGACCCTGAAGATCGAATAAGTCGGTGTGGTATGGCGGTTAGTCAGGTTCTATTGGACTCGGGTTGGTTCAGGTCAGACCTGACTAGGTACAGAATAGATGAAATCCAACGCCAAAAACATAAAATTACCAAACGAACCCATTTGGTAAAATAGGTAAAAAGGTATTACTGAAACGTGTTGTCATTGAAAGGTCGCGTTTAACCGTAAAAAACACGAAATAACCAAACGAACCCATTTTTCAGTAAATATGAATTATTGAGCATTGTTAGGTGATTATTATAGACGAATGCATTTTCCGGAGGCCCCCAAAAGCGATGAATGAAGACACCGAA
>JAGGWF010000221.1 GCA_021157685.1 Planctomycetota bacterium
CCCCGGACGCGGTTTGGGGTGTTCTTTTCCCGCCCAGGGCCCCCTTTTAGACCCCCCACGGTCATCAACCCCTGATAGACCACCGGTGAGATCATCTGCCGGGAGACGGCCCACTTGAACATCCGCTTGATGCGACCGATGCGTTGATTGATCATATTCCGCGACCAGTCCAGCCCGATCATCCGGTCCCGTACTTCGATCAGCCGCAGCGGGCCAAAATCTTCTATCGGTAGGGCGGCAAAGACTTCTGTCATGGGCTTGAGTGTATAGCGAACCTCCTGGACTTCTTTGGTCTGTTTGCCGTTCTCGTCCAGATAGTATGCGTCGCAGTGTTTGAGATAGGCAGCGATCAGGGACGCGATATTGCTCACGGCGATTTCGGTATCTTTCGGATTTTGCCGATAGACCGCCTGCTGCCAGAGATTGCGGGCGACCTCACAGGCCACACTGTGATCGGTCGCGGCATATTTGGCCCCGATTGGCTTGAGCGGGCGGTTTTTTGCTTTTTCTTCTCCGGGCAGCTGAACTTTCCACCACCAGCGGCTGTTGCGTTGATAAAAAGACCCGGGAAGATCGGTGTTTTGCTGCTTCTTTTTGTTTCTTGCCATTTTGACTCTCCTTGTAACTGTAAAACATCGGTTAATTTTCCGGCTGCAAAGTTACAATAAAGGTTACAATGGCCTTTTCGTCCTGTAAAATTTAAATGAAAAAAGCCCTGTAAGTTGTTCACTTACAAGGCCTTATGTCTAATGGGCAGGGGCGGATTTGAACCGCCGACACACGGATTTTCAGTCCGTTGCTCTACCAACTGAGCTACCTGCCCTAACCGATGTGTATTTAAAGAATTATCAAAAGTTGTAACCAAGGAGTTTTTTATCCAACTACAACCATTTCCGGATTATAGGATATGATTTTCAGCTTATCAAGGATAAAAATGCCTGATATTAACCAAATATTCAAATTTACTTCGCCTTTACTCCGCCGTTTACAGAATTCAATATGCCGGATTTATTTATATATTTTTCAAGATAGATGAAGCATCATAAACATGGTCTCTACAGGTGTCTTGGGCCGATTAAACAAGAAAATGGCAACACATTATATCCGGATGACAAATGAGCGATATAATAAACCTCAAAATGTCGCCGGATTGATCGAACATTATTGACCGGACTATTTGTCCTGTGTCAATCGAATATCTGAATCTGGAAAATAGGCAGTAAAGGTATTCAATCTTGTTGTTCCGGTTATGGGGAAGCCCCCAAGAAAATTGTAAAATAATGTATTTTCACTCTTGACTTTGTCACAAAAAGTACTACTTTGTTTGTGACAAAGAAGCGAGGTGCTTTATGAACAAGCTCAGAGAGCAAATTGAACGAAGAATAACCGATTCAGGGCGGGGTTATGTTTTTACTCGCAAAGATTTTCAGGATATTGCCGCATCCGGCTCTGTCGGGCAGATTCTATCCCGAATGGTTAAAGATGGTATGATCCGCCGAATTGGGCGTGGTATTTTTGATTTCCCGAATACCAATCCTGCCCTCGGGGGACAACTCAGTCCTGACATCGACCAGGCAGCTAATGCACTCGCCAGAAAATTCAGGTGGTCCGTCCTTCCGGTCGGAAATCTGGCAGCAAACCGTTTGGGTCTATCGCAACAAGTACCAGCGAAAATTGTATACTTATCAAATGGTCCAACCAAGGAACACAGGATTGAAAATAGAGTCATTTATTTCAAACATGCCCGCCCTAAAGAAATATATGCAGATAGTTATATCTCCGGGTTGGTTGTACAGGCCTTGAAATATTTTGGCAAAGACAGGGCTAGCGATGAAATGATTGCCTATCTAAACCAAAAACTATCTCACAATGAGAAAATCGAGCTTCTGGAAACTATTCACTATAGTACGGAATGGATATATGAGGTCGTACAAAAAATCACAAAGGATTGAATGTGGACAAGGTTGCGAAATCAAGCATATCTGACAGAAAAGACCTTTTCAATGAAACGGCTGCGCGTATGGAGTTAAACCCGGTTATTATTGAAAAGGATTTCTGGGTTTGTTGGATGCTGAAGCAGTTATTTACAATTAAAGAATTGGACGGAATGCTTGTTTTTAAGGGCGGAACGAGTTTATCAAAATGTTTCAATCTGATCCATAGATTTTCAGAAGATATCGACATTGCGGTGGATTTTGAGGAACTTGGCTTTATTGGTATGAAAGATCCGCGTCGTGCAGGGCTTTCAAATACAAGACGCGCTGTTTTACTCAAGGAAATGTTGACAGCGTGCCAAGAATACATAGCACGGGAATTGGCTCCCATATTGACAGCAAGAATTAAGGATGTCTTGGGGGCGAAGGATTGGAAACTGCTGATTAATACTAATGATTCAAACATTGTTGAATTTGAGTACCCAACTTCAATAAAAGCAAAACTCGATTATATCAGGCCGCGGGTAATTCTCGAATTAGGCACACACGCAGAACCTGTGCCTAATGAAGATTATGATGTTATGCCATTTGCCGCAGAGCATTTCCCGCAGTTGTTTATCGAGCCGGCATGTTCTGTATCGACGGTTGTTGCCAGGCGAACATTTTGGGAAAAAGCAACAATCCTTCACGCGGAATATCATCGGCCACTTGTTAAGCTAATGCCTTTGCGTTATTCGCGTCATTATGCTGACGTTGCGGTAATGAGCCAAGCCCAAGTTGTTGATGAGGCCTTAGCAGACATTGAGTTACTTAATAGTGTAACAATCCACAAAGATCTGTTTTATCATTCGGGCTGGGCCCAATATAACTTAGCCCGTCCGGGAAGTTTTTATCTGATGCCCCGTGGAGAGAGATTGTCCGCTATTGGCCGCGATTACCGAGAAATGTCAGCGATGTTTTTCAGTGAACCGCCTGAATTTGAAAGTATCTTGGAACAACTTTTAGAACTCGAAAAACGGATTAATAACACATAGCAGATCGAAATGTGTTGTATGGGAATTCATTTGTGGATTGTGACAGAAAGCAAAAATTCGAGCAGCTTCGCCAGGAATTAGCTATTATAGAATCCAAGCGACAACAGATTAGGCAGGAGATTACACGGCTTGAGATTGATGTAACAACCTTTTGTGGAACAAATACCGAAACTGCAAATGGGCTTTGTAACACTTCTGCCACCAAAGATAAGATTAAAGTATTTCGCAGCTTGTTTCGCGGCAGAGAAGATGTTTATCCCCGGCGATTTGAAAGCGTGAAGACCGGAAAGTCAGGTTATCAGCCTTCTTGCCAAAATGAGTGGGTTAGGGGGATTTGTGCAAAGCCCAAAGTTAAATGTTCTAATTGTAGCTATCGAGAATATATTCCGATTACGGATGCCGTTATCGAATCTCATTTGCGAGGTAATAACCCCCAAGAGTATGGCCACAAAGATTTCACAATAGGCATCTACCCCATGTTGAAGGATGAGAAATGCCGATTTTTAGCAGCTGACTTTGACAAATCAACTTGGCAAAAGGATATTCATGCTTATGCTAAAACTTGTGCCGAGATGAATGTCCCCATTTCAATTGAACGCTCTCGCTCTGGCAATGGCGGTCATGTCTGGATGTTTTTTGATGAACCAATTCCCTGCATGAAAGCACGAGCAATCGCTAGCTATATTCTAACTGAAACGATGGAAAATCGCCCAGAACTAGGGCTTGATTCCTACGACCGCTTCTTTCCCAATCAGGACACCTTGCCACAGGGCGGGCTTGGGAACCTAATCGCTTTGCCCTTGCAAAAGAAACCAAGAGAGAATGGTAACTCTATTTTTCTTGGCGAGAATTTTGAACCATATCCGGATCAGTGGCAATATCTCAGCAGGATAACAAAAATTGGACGAGATCAAGTTGAAACACTATTTGAAAATGCTTGCGGTAAAGGTAGAATAATTGGTCTGCGAATGCCAATTATGGAAGAGGATGACAAACCATGGGATATACCACCATCAGGTAAGAAAAACCGGATTGTTGGACCATTTCCTGAAACGATTCAAATGGTATTGGCAAATCAGATTTTTATTCTCAAGAATGACTTGTCCCCATCCTTGCGTAATGCTTTGATACGCTTGGCGGCTTTTCAGAATCCGGAATTTTATCAAAAACAAGCTATGCGGATGCCGACTTATAATACACCGCGTGTTATTTGCTGTGCTGAAGATTTCAGCAAACACATCGCTCTGCCAAGGGGTTGTCTCGATGATGTCATTGGGTTACTGGAGGGACTGGATGTCCAGACCGTAATTCTAAATAAGCAATTCTGTGGCAAAACGGTTGACATGAAATTTAATGGTCAACTTTATCCAGAGCAGAAAAAAGCGGCCAAGGCCTTACTTGAACACGACAACGGCATACTCGCAGCAACAACAGCTTTCGGCAAAACCGTTATTGCCAGCTATATAATGGCTAAACGGAAAGTAAATACCATTGTTCTGGTACATCGCCGTCAGCTTCAGGAACAATGGCGGTCTCGGTTGGAACAGTTTCTTAATATTGACAACAAAGAGATCGGACAAATTGGTGCTGGCAAACGCAAACCTACAGGCAAAGTTGATATAGCAATAATTCAGAGTTTAAACAGGAAGGGCAAAGTCGATGATATTGTCGCCAACTATGGTCATCTTGTAATAGATGAATGTCACCACATTTCCGCACCGAGTTTCGAGGCAATCGCCAGGCAATTTAGGGGCAAATATATTACAGGACTTTCTGCTACGGTAATTCGAAAAGATGGCCATCACCCAATCATTTATATGAATTGCGGCCCCGTTCGTTACAGAGTTTGCGCGAAATCACAGGCGGAAAAGCGAGCGTTCAATCATAAGCTGATCATCAGAAATACTTCTTTTGAGTTGCCGCAAGATTTACAAGTGAAAGAGAAAATAACAATAAGCGATTTGTATGCTGCCTTAACACATCACACTCCAAGAAATACCATGATTGCAGAAGATGTAATGGAGTCAATTTATAATGGCCGCTTCCCTGCGTTACTGACCGAACGCCGTGAACATCTGGAATATTTTAGAGAAATATTTAAAGACCGCATTGATAACCTGATCGTCTTCAAGGGCGGCATGGGCAAAAAACAATTGGTTGCCGCTCAAGAAAAACTGAACGACCTTTCGGAGGGGAAATCCAGCTTGATTTTAGCAACGGGTCGTTATCTTGGCGAGGGTTTCGACCAACCCCGCCTTGATACACTTTTTTTGGTATTGCCGGTTTCATGGAAAGGCACAATCGCCCAATACGCCGGTCGCCTTCATCGTGATCATCACAGTAAAACCGAAGTTGTAATTTACGACTATGCCGACATGAATGTGCCAATGCTTGCCAAAATGTTTGGTCGCAGGTTGCGGGGCTACAAAGCCATTGGCTACAATGTGTCGGATAATGTGGAATAGATTAGTGAATATTAATACAAGGGCATAGATATGGTAAAAGTAAAACGCAAAACAAAAAAAACATCGAAGGGGCGTAAAATCAAAAGGATTTCATCTCTTCGGAAACCGGAAGAACTACCTTTGGAGCAATGGCAGATTGCCTTACGCAAACAGGTTGCTCAAAAGCAGAACTTTCGACTTAAGAACATTGGCGAAGAGCCATTTTTCTCTGAGTTTACGGTTACGAATCCGGAAACTGGCGGCCACTATCGTGTTGCGATTCGTGGCCAGAGAATCGGGGACAATTATTGTTCGTGTCCGGATTTTTCGGTTAATACGCTTGGAACCTGTAAACACATTGAATTCACACTCGCCAAATTAGAGCGAAAACGCGGCGGCAAAAAGGCGTTTAAAGATGGTTTTCGACCAGTTTATTCAGAAGTCTATCTACGATACGGCGCCAAACGAGAAGTGATATTCCGCCCGGGGGTGGAATGTCCGAAACCGCTTGTTGAACTTGCATCCCGCTATTTCAATAAGCAGGGCGTTTTGAGGTCGCAGGGCTATTTGCGATTTGATACATTTATGAAAAAGGCCGGGGCGATCAAGCAGCATGATTTGCGCTGCTACGAGGATACCATCGAATTTATCGCTCAGGTGAGGGATGGCGACCGCCTAAAGAAACGAATCGTAAAAGCATTCCCCAGTGGGGCCAAGAGTACGGCTTTCAGAAAGCTATTGAAAGCATCGCTCTATCCCTACCAACGAGAAGGCGCTTTGTTTGCCGCAAAAGCGGGGCGCAGTCTGCTTGCCGATGACATGGGGCTTGGCAAAACCGTTCAGGCCATCGCCGCTGTTGAGATATTGGCCAAAACAGTCGGCCTTGAGCGAGTACTGATTATATGTCCGACTTCGCTGAAGCATCAGTGGAAACAGGAAATTGAAAAGTTTTCAGACCGTTCAGCTCAGGTTGTCGAAGGGTCTCTCGTGAAACGGGCTAATCTCTACAGCGATGACTCGCTTTATAAAATCATCAATTATGAAATTGTCCACCGTGACCTTGATCTTATTCGAAACTGGTCGCCGGAGATGATTATTCTTGATGAGGCCCAACGAATCAAAAACTGGAAGACTCGAAGGGCACAAAGTGTAAAAAAACTTGCTTCAAAATACGCTCTCGTGCTGACAGGCACACCGTTGGAAAACCGGCTGGAAGAACTATACTCCATCGTTGAGTTTATAGATCGCTTCCACATGGGGCCGATGTTCCGCTTTCTGGCTGAGCATCAGCATACAGATGAAGTTGGCAAAGTGATCGGATATCGCAATCTTTCCCAAATTGCCAAGTCGTTAGAACCGATCCTTGTTCGGCGCACCAAGAAGCAGGTCCTGAAAGAACTGCCGGAACGCCTGGACAAGAACTATTTTGTTCCGATGACGGCTCAGCAAATGAAATATCATGAAGAAAACCAGGAAACTGTTGCGCGTATTGTTGCCAAATGGCGAAAGATGAGATTTCTGTCCGATACAGACCAAAGGATGCTGATGATTGCCCTGCAGAATATGCGAATGAGTTGCAACAGCACCTATCTTCTTGACAAGAAAACCGATTTTGGCATGAAAGCCGATGAACTTATCTCGGTACTTGACGAGGTGTTTGAACAACCGGATGCGAAGGTTGTGATATTCAGCCAATGGCTGGGGACACACAAAATACTTCAGGATCGCCTCAAGTTATCCAAATGCAATCATGTCTTGTTTCACGGCAGTATCCCGAGTCCTAAAAGAAAAGATTTGATACGGCAATTCAAAACGGATCCCGATTGCCGAATATTTCTCTCAACAGACGCCGGCGGAGTGGGGCTGAACCTGCAAAACGCCTCAACAGTGATTAATATGGACCTGCCCTGGAACCCGGCGGTACTCGAACAGCGCATCGGGCGGATTCATCGGCTCGGACAGCATAAACCGGTGCGGGTAGTAAACTTTGTTGCTCAGGGGACCATTGAGCATGGAATGCTTGAGTTGCTGTCATTTAAGCAGTCCCTTTTTGATGGTGTTCTAGACAAAGGAAAAGATGAGGTATTTCTTGGCGGAACACGCTTAAAGCGCTTTATGGATTCGGTTGACAAGGCCACAAGTGCCATTCCTGAATCAATGCCGCAACAAACAGAAGATGGAGGGAACGGCGATGGTACAGAGCAGGAAGTAGTAATTGAAACAACAAAGGAAGAGATGTCAGAAATAACACCGCAGCAGGATTGGAGCGAACTTGTTTCAACCGGCTTATCATTCCTTGATAAACTGGGTCAAACATTGCTTGGCAAGGAAAACCAATCGAATAAGCCGGCATCTAAAGCATTTTCCGGAGTGAAAATTGAAAAAGATAAAGATACCGGTCAGCAGCAATTGAAAATACCGATACCGCCAAAGGAAGTTCTTAAAAGCATAGCCGATATATTGATAGACTTTTCAAAGAAAATATAATCATGATGCGCCGGATACCGTTTTTCCGTCTGTTTCCAGCGTTATAGTCAATCGCCTCAATCCGGTTGCCGAGGTTGTCATCCGACAAAGATCGTGCCGCGGTAGTAATCGAGGGCTTCGTTGAATCTCCGTTCTTTTCCCCTTTAATTGCCCCTGCGAAATAGGTTATAAAGTTCTACATTTCACAGGAAAACTCCCATTATTGTATCTCCTCAAGACTCTGAGTGCCCATATTGTACTTATATTCTTTGCCCTTGGTCTCATCGAGATAGCCATCGCCATCTTTCAGACCAAGATTATGTATAGAAAATGTTTCTTCCGAAATCACCGTATTTATCTGCATTTCACTCAAAGTGAAATTTTCATCATGTCGTAAAAGGCCCTCGCGGTCATATTGTAGCTTATCTTCATTGATTGGCAAATAAACGCCGTCAATTTTAGCAAAATCCCTTGTTATTTTGGATAGAACCTTTCCTTTATACCATTGCTGTACACTAATAACATTAAACCCCTTTGAACTGTCCAAAACAATTTTTTCTCCAACCTCTCCGGACTCTGGATCAATGATTTGAACGCAATAAATAGTGCTTTCTCCGACTTGAGATTTTTCAAGCTTCACCTCCATAAAACTATCAGCAGCACCTTCAAGGTAGAGATCATGAAGCTTGATAAGGTTTGAAAACTGCTCCCAAGGCGATATAAGAATGTAAAAAAAAGTCCTTGGATCTTCTTCAGAATAAAATCCTGGGAATTTTCTACCTACATACTTTCTAGCCATTTTCCTTGTAATAGTACCGTCCTTTTTGAAAGCTTTTGGCACACATTTAATTTCATATTCAGGTGTGTTGATGATAGTTCTTTGATGTTTAACATTACGAGGTGATTCATGTAACTTACCACTGTCAAAATTTAAAAATTCTAATGAATCTCGATTTCTAAATCGATACAATAGTTTTTTTTCCAAATCGAGCTTAAATTCTGTTGTTCCAATAGCCACTATACCGAGTTCATTCGGGTCCGTAATGGATTTAACTTCAGCAAATTCTTCCAACATATGAGTGGCTTTTTTGCCACGATAAAAAGATGCCTTCTGATATGAAATTTTTCCCTTCCAAGTTTTTATCTTATCAAAATTGGCTTTTATCTGAAATGATAAAAATTCCAATTCATTCCAGACATCATTGGGATCTATTCTTTGGAAGTCAAGCGTGTCTACCTCGACCGCACTTACCTGAAAAGTCATGGTAAAAACAGTTACTACACATATTCTGGCTACAATTTTTTTCATAAACATTATCTTACTCCTTTTGAAATAGGCTTTTACTTCTCCCCTAATTTATTTTTCATTGATAGCTCTTATAGTTTTAGCCACAGGAATCATAATCTACATAGTGGTCATATTCAGTTTCTTTTGGGATACATTGCCAACATCTGCCAGTTGCCGTCTGAACCAGCGGAAAACATCACACGCGGCCTGCCATAGACATTGTACGAATAGCTTTCCACCGGAGTACCGCCGCCGTCGGTCATTAAGCGGATACTGCCCAAGGCATCGGCGTAATAGTAATACCAGACATCGCTTTGGCCGATGCAGTCGATCATCGCCACGGGATTGTCCATCCCCGGGCCGTAGATATATTTCTTTGTTAAAGAGCGAACAGCCAAACCACGGCCAAGCACAGCTTGACCGTGCCACACCACCAGAACAATCAGTTACAATCATCAATCCCAATACCCCGGTCACCCGTCGCGGTAGTAATCGGGGGCTCCGTTAAATCTTTCAAAATCAAATTTTCAAAGAACAAAAACAACTCGAAAAAAGTACCGGACACCGTTCTTTTCCCTCCATTTTTTACTCCTTCATACTTCAATTTTATAGCTTCAATTTACCTCGGTATTATACCATGTTTTTGAAATTTTTCAAGTTTGGGGTTGTCGGATTTGCAGTTTTTTTGAGCCATCGAAGACATGGATTTTTTCAGAGTGAGCACAGTCCACACACCTTGTTATCACCAGAAAAGATGTTTGAACCCTATAATTTTCCGTTAAAAAATGTGTATTATTTTGTTCTTTCTACAAGTTCACCATCGACATTGCACTTATAATGCTTATTTTCGATCTCGTCCACATAATCATCACCTTCCTGCAAACCAAGATTAGTTAATGAAAAAGTGCTCTTTGGAATTTCCATATTAATCTGCATTTCACTTAAAATTAACTTCTCATCCCGCTGCAAATGACCGTTGTTATCATAATAGAGCGAATTTTGTTTACTCGGCAGGAAAATGTCATCGATTTTAACAAAATCCCTTGTAACTTCGGCTCTTGTCAGGCCGTTATTCTTTTCCTGTACATAGGTGACGTTAAAACCTTTTGTACTATCCAGAATAAATGTTGCACCTGTCTGATCCGACCCTAATGATGTTATCCGAACACGATAAACAATACCTTCCGGGGTCTGGGCATATTCAAGTATCACACCGAGAGCCATAGAACTGTCAATAGCTCCCTCTCGATAAAGACGTAGATTTTCGGAAAGCGCTGGAAACTGTATCCACGGCGGTCCGCCCACATAAAAAAATATCCTGGGATCTTCTTCCGAATAAAACCACTGAAAATTTTTACCTCGATACTTTCTTGCAAACCTGCTGGTAACGGTGCCATCTTTTTTACGGGTATACGGATGGCATTTAATTTCATATTCAGGGGTGTTGATTATTGTTCGCTCAAACTGTTTTGCTGATGACGGATAAGAAAGACTTTTGTCAAAATCAATATATTCAAGGGGGCCTGGTCGATTTCTATGTCGAAATAAAACATTTTTTTCCAGGTCAATCTTGAATTGGGTTGTGCCGACAGCTAATTGCCCCAACTCATTGGGGTTCTTAACGGATTTAACATCAGCGAATTTTTCGAGCAGGCCAACCGTATCGGTACCTCGATAAATGATCAGTTTCTCAAACGAAATTCTTCCCTGCCATGTTTTTATCTTGTCAAAATTGGCTTTCACGGCGGAAGAAAGGATATTAAGTTCATCTGACATCTTATTGGGGTCGACTTTTTGAAAATCCAGAGAAGCGATGTCAGTACTGCTCGCCTGACAAGTCAAGCTGAAGATTACGATAAATAATAGAACCACCGTAAATTGTTGATGAAAGTGGGTTTTTACAAAATTCATGATTTTTAACTCCTTTTCAGCATACATTCTTCTTTGAGAAATTTACGTTTAATATATTCCATTTAACCTTTATTGGCAAGAATCGTTCAGTACAATGTGTTCTTGTTCTTCTTCATAGGGAATGCATGTTACGCATTTGACCCCCACACCAGCACAATGCCAGTGGGTCGGAAAAAAGTTGTCATCGAGATTTGTACACTGAAAGCCCCACATGTTAAGATGAGTGTGGCAATTAGTTACCGTATAGCATACCATTGTACTGTCAATACAATCGCCGGGGCATCCTCTCGGACTGCATATTTTTTCTTTAGTCCCCGAAAAAGGCGCGCCACCCCATATCTTTATCTTTCCACAGTCGCCATCTCCACCTGAGAAGGAACATTGTTCGCAACTCGCATTGCTCTGTCCGGAGCAGTTTTCGCCATCAATGAGATCGCATGGCTGATCAACACAGGACCCGTCATCACAGCAGATTTGATCTTTACCACATGTCGATCCATCTCCTCTATCGCAACATTGCCGTGTATCAGGGTCATAACATGTTTTACCATCACAACAGCTTTCGCCAGCAGCGCAGCAACCTCCATTACAGCAGACTTCATCATTAGCACAGGTTGTCCCATCTCCTTCACCGCAACAGTGTCTCGTCGCAGTATCATAACAGGTTATATTATCGCAACAAGCGTTGGTGCAACAGGAACCATCACAACATGTTTGTCCGCTGCTGCAGTTCCAAGAGCAACCGCAATCAGGGTAAGGGCTTTGAGGACCAATAGTGCACGGCGGACAAGGCGGACATATACAGGCGAGGGTTTTGGCACACAGTATCATACTCATTCCAACCAAAAACACACTCCCGATCAGTTTTGAATTGTTCATCAGTTTACCTTCCAAGGAAACAAA
>JAGGWF010000016.1 GCA_021157685.1 Planctomycetota bacterium
AAATAAAACCCCCTCCCCCCTTCGGGGTACTCCCCCTTGGCAGGGGGAGAGTTTTTAAGCTCCCCTCCTTTTGAAGGAGGGGTGGCCGTAAGGCCGGGGTGGTTTTTCATGTTTGCTCCACAATTGACGCACGCATCCAGCATCGGGGCGATTCCTGTATCTTCTAACAGCCGAAGTTGATAGAGGATCAGCCACGCTAAAATCATAGATTCAGAATCTGTTTGTTGCAGGGTTTCGAGGAACTTTTGGAATTTATCGAATAGGTTCGGGTGGGGGTCATGGTCTTCGAGGAATTTTTCGGTTAGTTCCGCCGCAAACAGGGCGGCGTTGAGCATATACAGACTTTTCTGGAAACCACGAAATTGCGGTCGCTGGCTAAACTCAGTCAGCATGGCCAATTGCCCGCCGGACTCTTTGATGATGAACATGACCTCACCGAACGAGAACACCTCGATGGGGCCGTCAAATGATGACTTCGTCCGCCGCGACCCTCTTGCCATCGCGGCTACTTTGCCGTTGTCGCGTGTAAACAGTGTAACGACCTGAGAGGTCTCGGAATAGTTGACCCCGCGCAGACAGATGGCTCTGTCTTTAACCTGCATCTTGCTCGGTGGGTTTGATTTTGATTCGCAGTTTCTTAATCGCTCGCGGTCCGGTGGCGGTTACGGTGATGTTCAAATCTTCATAATCGAATGTCTCATCGACTTTTGGAATATATCCCAGATGCGAAAACACGAACCCGCCGATGGTGTCATAGTCCTCATCTTCGGGTAGTTCGATCTCCAGTTCCTCATTCACATCGTCAATATACATTCGCGCATCGACTTCGAATGTCTGTGCGTCGATCTTCTTAAACGGCTCGGTGGGCGTTTTTTCAAATTCGTCCGTAATCTCGCCGACCAATTCCTCCAGAATATCCTCAATCGTTACGATGCCCGCCGTCCCGCCGTACTCATCCAGCACCACGGCAATATGCAGTTTCTGGTTCTGGAACTCGTGCAGCAAATCCCGCAGCGGCTTGCTTTCTGGGACGAAATAGGCGTCGCGAATCTTATTTTTAAGATCGAAGGTCTTAATGTCCTTGCCAATCTCGCTCAGCAGATCCTTGGCGTAGACTAGTCCGATGATGTTGTCGATGGTCTCTTCATAAACGGGAATGCGTGAGTGCCCCTTATCCCGAATCGTTTCGAGAATGATATTCAGGTCATCGGTGAGATTGATCGCGATCAGATCGGTCCGCGGCGTCATAATCTCCTCGGCTGCCGTCTCGTCCAGTTCCAGAACATTTTCGATCATCTCCATTTCCTCTTCATCAACCACCCCCTCGATGCGGCCCTGTTCGACGACGCTGAGGATTTCTTCCTGTCGCTCTTCCTGAACCTGCTCGGGGTCAGCGTCCTGCACGCCTGCCAGGCGGCGGACGAGTTCATCGTGCAGATTGAAAAACACCAGCGCCGGTTTGGCGACGATCGCGAAAAACTTCAGGGTCGTATAGGTTCGCGACAAAACTACTTCGGCGGTATGCTTGGCCCATGTATGCAGGACGAGCAGGGCGAACCATTCAACGATGCAGGCCGTCAGAAAGAATATAACAAGGCCATATGGAGCTTGAAAAAGAAATCGTCGAAGGAGACTGATGAAAACGAAAAGAATAGCGGTATTGGTGACAATGTGCATCAGGCCGCTCGTAAGGGTCAGGGTTTCGGCGCTGTCTATAAACTCATCGATCTGCGGTTTTTTCCCGGCTTTTTGAAAAGCGTCCTGCAGTTTCAGTCGCCGAAAACAGCGAAGGGCAAGCGCATTGAGCGCGAAAAACACCGATACGGGGGCCAGAACACAAAGCGATAAAATCAACCAACCAACATCGTCCACCAATAAATCTCCTAATCAATAGTCTCTTGTTTGTGATAGATTATACCAAAACCGAGCTGTTGTAAAATCTCATCTTCGGTTTCATGCATTTTTTGGGCATCTTCCGGCGAAAGGTCGTCAAATCCCAGATTGTGCAGCAGGCCATGGGTGATATACAAGGCCAGTTCCGCCTCGGGGCTGTGGCCGCGTTTTGCGGCCTGCCGATCGGCCATTTCGGCATTGACCACGATCTGAAATGTCCGCCCCTGCTCAAACTCATCGCTCAGGTCAAAGCTGATGACATCGGTGGTCGTGTTTTTTTGAAGGAACTGACGATGTACTTCGATAATTCCTGCATCATCGACAATGCTGATATGGACTGTTGCGTCAGGGGCCTCGAACGTCTCGCAGATTGTCCGCACCAGTTTTTCGAGTTTAGTCAAATCTGCTTTCAGATTTGGGACTTGCGGATCAAATTGAACCTGGAGATGATTTTCTGGTGCATTCATATTATGTAGCGAGGTCTCCGCCTACATTTTTTTGACGGTTATTTTCTGTTTTCTTTGCGGTATTGCCATTTCCATTGCCGTTCGGGTCGGTTTTTTCCTCATCCTTGGGATAGGCGATTCGCCCATGGTGATGCGCTGCGAGCGATTTCGACAAACCGGCCTCAATACGACTGAGTTCTCGTAATGTCAGGTCGCATTCGTCAAACTGCCCGTCCTGCAGGCGTTTCATCGCGAGTTGATGTACGAGTGTTTCCACCTTGGCCGGGGTGTGATCGGCCAGTGAGCGGCAGGCGCTTTCGGCGGCGTCGGCGAGCATAACGATGGCCGCTTCTTTGGATCGCGGTTTAGGACCGGGATATCGGAATTCCGAATCGGAAACAGGGCTTTTCTTTTCGTCCTGCTTCTTTTTGGCTTCGTGGTAGAAATACTCCATCAGCGTTGTGCCGTGATGGGTTTCAATGAATTGTCGCAGGACCGCGGGCAGGCCGAACTCCTTGGCAATCTCGATGCCGTCTTTGACATGCCCGGCAATCACGAGTTGGCTCATGGCCGGTGAAAGCTGGTCATGGCGGCTGACCGAACCCATCTGGTTTTCGACAAAATAGGCCGGCTTATGGATTTTTCCGATGTCGTGATAGTAGGCCCCGACGCGGCACAAAAGACCATTGGCGCCGATTGATTCGGCCGCTGCTTCGGCGATGGAGCCGATCAGCAGACTGTGGCTAAAGGTTCCCGGTGCATCCATGGCCAGTTTCCGCAGCAGGGGTTGGTTGGCGTCGCTGTAATCCATCAGCGTCATGCTGGTGGCGATGCCGAAGGCCTGCTCGATAATCGGCAAAAACGCCTGGATGAAGATGCCCACCACAAAGGTTGCCGCGGCGGCGACGCCTGCATGGAGAAAATAGACATTGGGGGATTTATCCTGAACGATCCCCAGTGCCGTCGCCGTCAAAAAGACCACGATCGTTGCTACCAGAGAGACCTCGATCAGTTTTTTTCGTGTCCGGATTTCACGCAGACTAAAACAGCAGCTTAAAGCGCCAGCGACCATAATCATCAACAGTTCGACCGAGGCGATCTGGTCAACGGCAAATGCGGCCAGCATTGTGTAGAACATAACCATTCCGATGGCGAATCGTTGGTCGTAGGCAATGGTCAGGATGATCGCACAGGCCACCGCCGGGCCGACCGCCAGCGGCTTCCATTGTTTCTCAAAAGAAAAAACACATGTGATTGCCAACAGTATCCAGAAAAGTGTCACCAGGGCAATGACTCGCGTGGTTTTTTCCAAAACGCGATACTGATAGTAATAAAGATAGAGCGACATCCCGGCGCTGATAGCCGAAACAATCACCAGAAGCGAAAGTAGTTGCGGCCATGCTTTTAGCGACCGAAGGGCGTTCTGATGAATGGTTTCGGGCCGAATATCCAGCCCCAGGATCAGGGTGGTCGCAAGGATAAAGACGATCAATATTCCAGCCGCTTTCGGAAACGGGCTATTGATGACCGTCGCGAGTTGTGTGAATCGTGCGGTCGCGATGTTGTCCCGGACCTGTTGCCTCCGGGGATTGATTTTCTTCTTTTTGCGAAATATCATCTTGGCTGATCCGTTCGGTTTTGTTTTTTGTCGTCATAGGCCCCGACGATGCGATGAACCAGTTTATGCCGGACAATATCGCACTTTTCCAGTTCGACAAAGCCGATGCCGGAGGTTTTTCCCAGTGTACTGATGGCTTCGACCAGGCCGCTCTTTTCGCCCGGTTCCAAGTCTGTCTGGGTGATGTCGCCGGTGACGATCATTTTTGAGCCGCGTCCCAGCCGCGTTAGAAACATCAGCATCTGGGAACGGGATGTGTTCTGGGCCTCATCGCAGATGACGATGGCTTCGTTTAGTGTTCGTCCCCGCATAAACGCCAGCGGGACAATCTCGATGATGTCCAGATCGATAAACTTCTGCATCTGGGAAAAGGCCATCATATCCTCCAACCCGTCAAACAGCGGCCGCAGGTAGGGATTGACCTTGGCTTGCAAGTCGCCCGGCAGAAACCCAAGCCGTTCACCGGCTTCGACAGCGGGGCGGACCAGAACGATCTTTCGGATTTGTTTTTTCTTCAGCATTGACACGGCCATCGCAACGGCCAGATAGGTCTTGCCCGTTCCCGCCGGACCGATGCAGAAGGTCAGATCGTTTTTACGCATCGTTTTCAGGTAGGTCAGCTGCCCCTTGGTGAACGGCTCAATGACGCCTTTATGGGCATAGACTTCGATGACATCGGAGTTGGCCCGATCAATGTGATGGGTCGTCTGCGAATAAAGTTCATCGATATCGTCGTTGGTCAGTTTTCCCCGCTGGATCAGCCGCCGCTGCATCCGCTCGATCAGATCCGCCGCCGTTCGCACATCGGCCGGTTCGCCGGAAACCAGAACGGTTCCATTGCGGGCGCTGATCTTAACCTTCAACGCATCCCGCAGATAACGCAGGTGCGAATCAGACGGGCCGAAAAGCTCCAGCCGCTGTGCATCGGATTCTAATTGTATCTTAACTTCCAAGTCTATTCCTACGATATGCAGCAATGGGAAAGTAATAATTGTTCATAAATATAGAAAAACGCAAAGGCCGCCGGGGCGGTCGCCAGCGGCGAATCGATCACATCCAAGATGCCGCCGAAACCGGGAATACTCGCCGAAGAGTCTTTCGACGCGGCGTCCCGCTTGATCATCGATTCGACCAAATCGCCCATCTGGCCCAGAATGCCGAAAACGGCTCCAAAACCAATAGCCCATAGAGGAGTCATTATACCAGAAACGACCGAAAATCCAAAAGAAACCAGCACTCCGAACAGGGCCGCACCCGCCAATCCCTCCCAGGTCTTGCCGGGGCTGATTGTTGGGCACATTTTATGCTTGCCAAACAGCCGCCCAAGTGTGTAAGCCCCTATGTCAGAACCCTTTACGGTGAAAATAAAGGTCAGTAGCACCCATGGCCCCCACGCGATTCGGATGCCAAGGATGAACGAGCATAAAAAGCCCAGATAAATAATCGAAAAAAAACTGCCAGAAACATTCCGAACGGTCCCTTCGGTGCCGAATTTCAATGCTTGTACAATAAAGAGGGCCAGAAATGAAAATGCAGGTGTCAAGAGACAGAGCAGAAGGAATAATTCAATTCCTTCAAAGTTTATCCACCCCAACCAGAAGGGGGCGGTTGCCAGTAGTATCGATGCCGGAATGGTAACGATTTTGAAAAGATGTCCACCGGTTTGCTTAATCAGGTTGCCCAGTTCAAACTGTGCCGGAATGGCCAGCAGGGCGATGAGGATTGTAAAAATCATGGCTTGAACTGGTTGGTTGGGGGCGGCTTTTGTCAGCGACCCGTCTAGATATCCATCCAGCAGGATCAGGCCGACGAAAACAGCGGCCATGATGCTTCCGAAAAGAAGACGATGTTTCAGCATAAAAAATCCTGTAAATCCCGTTGATCCTGTCTAAAAAAATCTGCGTCAATCCGCGTCATCCGTGGTTTCTTTTTTTTGCTTTCGTGTCGCCGAAGCGGCGTTGGCGATTCGCATACGACAGGAGCGCCTTGTCCATCTCTTCCAGCGAAAAGTCCGGCCAATGCACATCCGTTACATAAAACTCTGCGTACGAAATCTGCCACAGAAGATAGTTGCTGATACGCATTTCGCCGCTGGTCCGCACCACCAGATCCGGGTCATGCCAACCCGCGGTATAGAGATGGTCGCTAATGGTCTGTTCGTCAATGGCCTGCGGGTCGATAGTGCCGTCTTTGGCTTCCTGGGCTAGGGTGCGGACGGCATCGACAATTTCCGTGCGTGAGCCGTAGTTCAGTGCAAACCCGAGCGTCATCCCGTTATTGACGCTGGTTGTGCGAACTGTTTCGTCCAGAGCGTCCAGCACTTCCTGCGGCAGGGGCTCTCGGCGGCCGACATGGGCAAACTGCACATTTTTATCCATCAAACTCGGTCGAATTCCCTCCAGGTAGGCCGCGTACAGATACATCAGGAAATCGACCTCTTCTTTGGGGCGCTTCCAGTTTTGCATACTGAATGAGTACAGCGTCAGGTATTCGATCCCGCAGCTGACGCAGTGCGTCGCGAGACCTTCGACGATCTTGGCGCCCTGTTCATGACCCTGAAATCGCTTCAGTCCGCGTTCGGTTGCCCATCGACCGTTGCCATCCATAATCACCGCGACATGCCGCGGAATCTGATCCGGCTCGATATTCAACCGCTTAGCGGTTTGTTTGCGTTTTTGTTCAAATGAACGCGTGTCCATGCTTTCCCTTTTTTAGGCCCACAGATTACACAGTTTTTTTAACCACGAAATTCACTGAAATACATGGAAGTTTTATTATTATTTTTCTGTGTCATTCCATGCTTTCCGTGGTTTAGTTTTTTTATTCGTGGTTCTTTAGTCTCTGAAAATGGCCTGGCTGCGTTTGGGGCCGACGCCGACGATGTTGACCGGGACGCCGACGATTTTTTCTATCGCGGCGATATAGTTCTTAACATTTTCCGGCAGGGCATCGTATGTCGTAATGCCGGACAGGTCTTCGTCCCATCCCGGCAGTGTGTCATACACACATTCAGCGGCTTCCAGATCGGCGGCGCTGCCGGGGAAGGATGTTGTTTCCTTACCGTTGATTTGATACGCCTTGCAGATATTCAACTCTTTGAATCCCGCCAGTGTATCTAAATGCATCATCGCGATCTCGTTGATCCCGCCCAACCGAGCCGTAAAGGATACAGCCACCGCATCGAACCAGCCGCAGCGGCGGGGGCGACCTGTTGTGGTTCCGAATTCATTGCCTTTAACGCGAATTGTCTCGCCGATTTCGTTATCCTGTTCTGCCGGGAACGGGCCCGCGCCGACACGAGTTGTATAGGCCTTGACCACACCGATGAACCGGTCCACCTTTTGAGCCGGAACTCCGCAACCGGGGCCAAGCCCCAACGCGCTGGCATTGGAACTGGTGACAAAGGGGAAAGTTCCGTGGTCCAAATCCAGTAAGGCCCCTTGCGCGCCTTCGAATAGGATGTTCTTGCCTGCATCGATGGATTCGTGCAGATATTGCGTTGTGTTGGTGATGAAGCCAGCCAACACCTTACTGTGCTGGCAGCACTTGGCATAGATCGCATCGCCGTCGATGGGCTCGGTGTTGTATAATGCGCCGAACAACTTGTCCTTATAAGCAACAATTTTTGCCAGCTTATCTTTCAGCGTGTCAAGGTCCAGCAAATCCGCCATGCGAAGTGCATAGCTGCGTCCCACCTTATCTGCATAACAGGGGCCGATCCCGCGAGCGGTGGTGCCGATCTTGTTCTTGCCCAGTGATGCCTCACGGAGTTGGTCTTCCAGTTTATGATAATCCAACACCATGTGGGCGTTTTCGCTGATGAACAGCCGGCCCTCTAAGCTGATGCTCTTGTCCTTGAGGCCGTTGATCTCATCGATCAGTGTTCCCGGGTCGACGACTACGCCGTTGGCGATGACGCAGTTCGTTTTTTCACGGACCGCGCCGGATGGCATCAGGTGCAAGGCGAACTTGGTATTGCCGGTAATGACCGTATGTCCGGCGTTTGCGCCGCCGCCATAGCGAACGACCACATCGGCATTCTCAGCCAGAATATCAACGACCTTACCCTTGCCCTCATCACCCCACTGTAATCCCACAACACAATTATTCATTACTTTTCCTTAGTTAAGTCCACAGATTACACAGATTTTCACAGATTATTTTTTAGACAGGATTAACAAGATTAACAGGATTTTTTAACCACAGATTTTATTTTCAATTCGTGTTTATTGGTGTTCATTCGTGGTTCTTTAGTCAGCTGATTTTTGAAACGACATGGTCCAGCACCGCGCCTAAGTTGTCATAGATTCGGTCACTGAGTTTAAGTTCTTTGCTTTGTCCGTCCTGCGAA
>JAGGWF010000057.1 GCA_021157685.1 Planctomycetota bacterium
CGGCTCGGAATCTTCGATTTTCAGTTGTTCGATATGCAGCAAATCCGGCCAGTTCACCGTGCTGAAATCAAAATCCTGTGCTTCCTGATGTTCACGAATCCATTTGACCAGATCTATATTCTTATCGGCCTTGATGGCGATGCCTTCCTTGCGGAAAAAGTCCAGCGACAGATAGGCCTGCCGACTAAACACACGCACCTTGCGTTCGGTCTTAAGCGCCAGCCGCGAGGCGGTAACATTGGCGATACAACCGTTCTCAAAAAAAATGCGGGCATTGCACACATCTTCTTCGCCCGCGATCACATTGACGCCCGCCGCATCGACCTTTTTGACCTTGCTGTTGGCCAGTGAAAGAATAATATCAATATCGTGGATCATCACATCCAGCACTACACCAATATCCATCGAACGGAACGGATACGGGCTGACACGGTTGGCCTCAATAAACATCGGTTCGATGTGCAGCCGTTTCATCGCCTGTACCACCGGATTGCATCGCTCCGAATGCCCGACCGCAACAATCACATTATTCTGTTTGGAAAGTTCGACAATTTCCTTGCCCTGCTGTACTGTCGAGGCCAGCGGTTTTTCGATCAGAACCGGAATGCCGTTTTTGATGAACAGCGCCGCCAACTCATGATGGGCCGTCGTCGGAGCTGAAATCGTTACCGCATCGACCTTGCCGATCAATGAGGTTGGATCGGTCGTCGCTTCGCAATCAAACGATTCGGCCAGCAATTCGGCCCGTTCCATGTCCGCATCGGCAACCGCCACCAATTTGACATTATCCAGTTTGCTGTAAACCTTGGCGTGAATTTTACCCATTTTGCCGGCACCGATGATAGCTGTGCGTAATATTGACATTCTTTTATCCTTTGAAGTTTAACTTGGACACAAAATAAAATAGCAAAATGAAAATAGCAAAATTACATATGAGTCCACTCCAAAAAGGTGGTTTATGGCAAAACGGTCACCGCAAACCTTTAATATTAAGCCAATAACGCAGGTCGTTTTCGTTAAAACGATTGCATTGGGGCTTTTTAGACCAGACTCACATATTAAAAATCAAACTTTTTCAAATTCCGCCATCGTCAGTTATCAAGATACCAGCCCTTCGGTAAATAGGACAATGAAGGGTAATTGTATTTCCCTTTGCCAACTAGCAACTCAAAGCTTTCGCCTCCCCTTCCCTGATAATACTCCTATTTTTTATTCCACAAAACAGGTTTCTCGACTTCTGTGAGATACTCAGGAATCAGTTCATCTAATTTTTTAGGATAGCTTCGCTTATCGTCTTTAAATTTATCCAATGCGATTACAATCTGGTTTCCACGCTGCTCACACACAGATCGTTTTGTTGGAAATCTTCTGACCTGTACAAAATCATAACACACCCAAACAATTATCAATGCAAGAATAGATGTCAAAAATACCCCTTAGATTGATCAAGGTTTTTTTCATATCTAAACTTTTCTATGTATATTTGATATTATATTTTTGATATTTGATCTGTTTTTAGTCTCTGAACAGTTCGAGGTGTCGGCCAAATCGTTGTTCGCTACTTCTGATCAGTGAATCCACTATTTCCTGAACGGGCGATTCCAAATTGCCCTTGGCGGCAAGTTCCTTTGCCCGTTCCAGAATGGGGCCGTTATTTCGCCAGATATACTTAAATGCCCTGAACACCTCTTTCTGCTGCTCCGGCGTCAACCCCGCACGCGCCATGCCGCGCTTATTGACCGCACGAACCTCCATCGGATAATGGCCGCTAACGATTACATAAGGCGGAACATCGTGACCGACTCCCGTTAACCCGGCCGCATAACACCATTTACTGATCGTGACAAACTGATGCACTAACACATTGCCGGACAACCAAACGCCTGTTTCGAGTTTACAATGTCCGGATAGCTGCGTGGCGTTGCTGATAACGATTTTATCCTCAAGCACGCAGTCATGCCCCAGATGGACATTTACCATCAACAGATTATCATTACCAACCATCGTGTTCTCATTCGGAAACATACTCGGATGCACGGTTACATATTCACGGAGAACATTGTTATCGCCAATCTGAAGACCACCGATTTTAGTGTCGTCGTCAAAGCCAAGAATCTGCGGCGGACGGCCAATCACAGCACCGGCCAAAACACGGTTCCCCACCCCCATCTTGACATTTTTACCGATGACCACATGCGTATCCAGCATGGTATTGTTACCAATCACAGCACCCTCATCCACAACGGTATAAGGTCCAACTGTCACATTCGAGCCAATCTGTGCGCTCGATGCAATCACAGCAGTTGGGTGAATCATATCACTCATAACGTTAATAACCTCCGGTTAAATATAAAATTGTAAATCGTAAATATACATAGTAAAAATCAAATCTTCTTTTTGCCTCTCAGCGTGAGAAGCGATGATCCAAATATATTGGCAACCTCTCCCAATTCATCAAGGAACCATCGCGTGTCTTCACGAGTTGCACGATTGCTGTCGCGTAACAGGGCAACCCATAACTTGCTTTCATTTGCCGATTTCAAAGCGATATTGAGATATTTGGCAAAATCCCGTTTACTGCTGGCTACCTGACCTTCAACATAATTCCCAATGATACTGGTGCCGCTTCGCAGTCGCTGATCACTAATTCGCTTAGACACATTATCGTTTGGCAATTTATCCAAAAACTCAATCAGTCACACTGTAAAGCCATAAAGCCGCTTCTTAAACTGCCGTGTTAACTCTTTGGAGTCCTCCACCATATTTCATCTTTTCTATGTATATTTTCGATTTTATTTTTCATATTGGATATTCTTTTATATCTCATCATCAACTAACATAAACTTCAACTGGGCAACAGCCACGATGTCATCACCCACCATCGCCGTACAATTACATTTTGCCGCCCGACTGCGAACCTTATCGGCCTCGGCTATCAGAATCAACTGATCGCCCGGCACCACCGATTTACGGATCTTTACCCCGTCCATCGTTAGCAAGACCGCCAGTTTACCCGTATGCTCCAATTTCTGTGCAAACAACAACCCCGACACCTGAGCCAACGCCTCAACAATCAGTACGCCCGGCATCACTGGTGTTCCCGGAAAATGCCCCTGAAAAAACTGCTCGTTAAATGTCACATTCTTGATCCCTTTAATCCGGCGGTCTTTTTCAATTTCAACAACCTTGTCCACCAGCAAAAACGGATAACGATGCGGCAGGATGCGTTGGATGCGTTTAATATCCAGGATCGGCTTTCCCAGCAGTGATTTTTCCTTCTCGGCTTTTCGGTACGACTCGACAATCCGTGTAACCAGCTTCTGGTTCAAAGCGTGGCCGGACTTATAAGCCACAATGCGGCCTTCAATGGGACACCCCGCCAAACGCAAATCGCCGATCAAATCAACAACCTTGTGGCGGACACACTCGTCCGGATAGCGAAAACTGTTTTTGATCGGACCATCTGAATTGATGACAAGAATATCCTTGGGCCCCAGATGGGATCCGATACCCGCTGCCTGCATCTGCAGGGCCTCCGCTTCCAGCACAAAGGTCCGGGCGCGGGCGAGATTTTCGGCATAATTTCCCTCATTCAACTGGCAGGAATAGATTTGCCGGCCAATACCGGTGTGCTGGGTATAATCCAGATCGTAGGTGATATTAAGCCCACCCTCATTCGATGGAAGCGCATAGATGGATTTATCGTCTTCAGTAATACAGATGGACTCCGAAATGATAATCGGATGCTGCTCGGCGGCCTGGGTGTCAATACCGCATTTTTTCAGCGTGGCAAAAAACTCGTGACTGCTGCCGTCAAGCCCGGGGAGTTCTTCGGCATCTAACTCAATGATGATATTATCAATATCCAGTGCAGCGATCGCGGCCAAACAATGCTCCGAAGTTTCAATATAGACCTCGCCGCTGCCGAGCGCCGTGCGGCGGGCGCGATGAACGATATTTTCGGGACGCACCTTAATGGAAACCGCAGGGTCAACATCGGTGCGCACAAAAACAATCCCCGTATCCGGCGGCGCCGGCTTGAACAGGATCTTTACATCGCGCCCGCTGAACAGCCCTTTACCCGACAGTCGGGCCTCAGTTTTTATTGTTTTTTGCTGCTTCAAGTTTTTTTACCTTCTTACCAAGCTGCTTCACTTCTTTCGCCAGTTCAGGAAGATTTCGATAAACACTTTTGCTTTTCAACTCTTTTCTCACATCACGAGCCGGCAAGCCCAACACCGTTTGTCCGGGTTCAATCTTTCCGGTGGCAACAGCCTGCGCCCCAAGAACGGCACCGTCGCCAATTTCAACATGGTCAGACGACCCGGATGCGCCGGCAAATACAACACCGTTTCCGACTTTAGTGCTTCCGGAAATACCGACATGGCCCGCCATCAAACAGCATTTGCCTGTCCGTACATTATGAGCGATTTGGACGAGATTATCAACCTTTGTTCCGGCCCCAATGACCGTGTTGCCGAATTTCGCCCTGTCAACACAGCTGTTAGAGCCGATTTCGACGCCGTCTTCAAGGATAACGCCGCCGTTATGGGGAATAAGTCGATGCTGACCGTCGATAAACGAGTAGCCAAACCCAATCGAACCAATCGTAGAATTGGACTGGAGGATACAATCATTCCCGATTCGGCAATGATGATACACAACAACATTGCTATCCAATCGGCACTGTGAACCGATTTCGGATTTTTCGCCAATTGAACAGTTTGGACCGATCACAGTATAAGGGCCAACCTTAACGCCGTGGCTAATATACACCCCCGCCCCGACAGCGATTGTTTTGTCAAGTTCAGCGGTCGACTCGATAACAGCGGTCGGATGGACACCTTCCAGTGCTATCAGCTTCGGCGCGAACAACTCCAATACCGTAATCAATGCAGCATTAACATTGGCAACCACCAATTGTGCCATGGCACAATCGTCCACCGGTTTATCGACAAGCACTCCCGCCGCAGCACTTTGGCCAAGCGTTTTGGCGTGCTTAGCGGATGTCAGAAAACAAAGCTCACTGCCGGAAGCATCCGCAATGGTATTGACGCCGGTAATATCCCGTTGGCCATCACCGATTCGCCGCGCCTTGAGTTTTGTTGCAATTTCAGATAACAGCATCGTTTAACTCCGAACTACAAACTAATCCGTTTTGTCCAGTGCCACAAGGACTTCGTCTGTCAGATCGTACTGTTTGTTGTGATAGAGCAGCTTTCGGGTTTTCACCGTCAACATAAAATCCTGCAAACTCGGCGACGGCAACATCAGAGATTCATCCGCAATAATCATATCCAATCCTTTATCTTTCGCGACATCGGAAACCACCTTGAGCAACTGCTGATAAAGTTCTTCGGTCCACCGCTGTATCTCAAAAGTTACCTTGTCCTGATAAAACTTATTTTTAGCTTCCAGCATCGCACCCTTTTCAACCATCTCCTGTTGTAGTTTGAGAAAGTCCTCGGTGCCGGGCGTCCGCAGTTTCAGGTTGGCCTGAATCGCTTCGAATTCCGTTCTCATTTGATTGAACCGATTTTTCGTATCGGTTTGTTCCTGCTGCATTTTTTCCTGCCATTGTTTATTCTTGGCACTGTTTTCAAGCACCTTGGTCACATCCACCACGCCGATCTTCGCTGGCTTAATCTCTGAGTCCGCATTGAGTTTGCCCTGTTGATAAGCACCCAGTAGCACAAGAAGCGCCACCCCTGCTGCCAAAAAAATAGTTGTTTTTGAATTCTTCATCATGATTCCTTTCTTATTGCTCTGATTGTTTACTTAAAAGTTTTGTTTGTCGTATATTCCGTTCGCATTCAAGCGATCCGGCGTATCTCACACGGCCAAGCACAGCTTGACCGTGCCACCCGCAAAATTATCTGTTTAACTCTTCATAAACCACTCACCACGGGTGAATCCCTTAACCACAAACTACGAACTACGAACTAAAACAGCGCCCCCATCGAAAAACTGAACGCCTGAGTTTCATCTTCATCTTCTTTCATGAACGGAGCCGCCAGTTCAAATCGCATCGGCACCGGTCCGAAAAACTGCGGGATCAATATCTGAATACCCGTTCCGACGGACATTCGAGGGCCGCCATCATCGATGAAGCCAATATCGCTGAAAAACAGCCAAGAAAATGTTTCGCTGCCCAACGGCATCGAAACTTCGGCATTTCCAACAACCGCCCAGTCACTACCAACCGGCTCGTCACTCGGTCCGCCGCGCGGGCTGACGCCACGATATTCAAATCCTCGCAGTGCCCAACTTCCAATACCACCCACATAGAATCGTTCGAATGTCGGGGCCTCGCTAATCGTCGTCCCTGCGTGAACCTTGGTTTCGAGAACCGTCTTCAACTCGTCCAGATCTTCGGTCAATGTGTGATACCAACGATAGGTTCCTTCGAGAAGTCCAAAGGTATGGTCGCCAAAGACCTGTTCATAACCGATGTCAAAGTTATACCCTTTGCTCGGAATAAATCGTGTGTCCGTCGTGTTTTTGCGGATGTAAAACCGTGTCCCAAGCAACAGGTTGGACCCCTCAACATCGATCACATCTTGGGGGGCGTCCCACTCAAGGTCATCCACATCGACATTCTCGGCGCGGAAGCTAATGCCTCGTCGCCATTTATTCGGGTAGCGTTTTTCCAGGCCCACTCTCCCCGTCAGCCGTTTCTCATCATAGGTCTCGCGTTCGCGCTCGTACAGGGAGCCACTCAAGCTCATCGCAATCGGCTTATCATACAGATACGGCTCGGTAAAGCTGGCCACATAGGTACTGACATCTGTTCCGGGACTGGCCGACAGGCGAAACTGCTGGCCGGCACCACGAAACGCATTGCCTGTAAAAATATCCTTAAAACTGCTCGGCGTGTCCGTAATGTCGAAGTTGTGCTGATTCAGCGTAATGTTTCCGATCAAGCCGTCATCACTGCCAATACCCGCCCCCAGCATAATCGAGCCGGTCTGCCCTTCGGTAATCGTTACCATCGCATCCCGCGTATTAGGATCAGTCCCAGTCGGGGCAATCACCGCCGATTCGGCCACCACCGACTGCTTGATAATTTTCTCCAGTTCGCCCTCGCCATTGCCACGCGCCGCGTCGGCATCGTACCACTGCCCCGGCGTAAACGCCTCTTCGTCCATAATCCGGCGAATGGTTCGATCCTGATAGCTGGTATTGCCCGTAATAACAACCTCGCCAATACGATAGCGGCCGCCCTCGGCAATATCAAACTCGACTTTCACTTTCGGAACATCCGGCAAAAACTGGCGATTAACAGAGACCACTGTTTCAACGAATCCCATCTCGCCATATTTGCTTTTAATCTTTTTAGCGTCAAAATCCGCCCACGCCTCACTGTAAAAGTAATCCGGCCGCAGTTTCAGCGATTCCTGCAGCTGTTCGGCGGTAAAAAACTGATTGCCCTTAAACTCTATCGAGTCAACGAAATAGGCGGGGCCTTCTTTGATCGTGAATGTTACATACGCCCTGTTTCGATCTTTCTTGAAATCAACGCTGCTTGAAATGTGCGCATCGAGAAATGACTTCTTCTGATACACCTCAAGCAATTTTTCGGTGTCTGCTTCGAGCTGCTCAGGACTATAATAGACAGAGAAAAAAAGGAGTTTTCTCGCCCTTGTTTTCTTGATTGTTTTTTGCAGTTGCCTGCTGGACAGCGACTCATTTCCGATAAATGTTACTTTTTTAATTTTCGGTCGAGGCCCTTCATCAATCACATAGGCAACCTGACCGAACATCACCGCCCCCTCATCCAAGGTAATCTCTATCCAGGGGAACCCTTTCTTTTTGTATTTTTCCTTCATCGCATCCACACCAGCGCGAGCGGCAAAAACATCCAGATAATCACCCCTTTTAAAGCTCAGTTCCTTCGTCAAAACACCATCTTTGAGCTTTTTATTACCCTTAA
This sequence comes from Planctomycetota bacterium, assembly GCA_021157685.1. Classification (GTDB taxonomy): domain Bacteria; phylum Planctomycetota; class Phycisphaerae; order Sedimentisphaerales; family Anaerohalosphaeraceae; genus 4572-13. The sequence goes on from JAGGWF010000057.1 coordinate 7,934, forward strand.
AAGCAATCGATCGAACTAAGTTGTGCTCGGCAACCACATAGGTCAGCACAACCCGGCCGTTTTCAATTGTCGTATTATAGTAGGCCGACTCCACAGCGTCCAGCTTTGCGATTCGATTGACATCGTCATTCACTGTTTGACCGCGAAAGGCCTGCCCCGGTCGGGCACGCACGACGGAAAGAACTTCCGCACGAGTCAGCGTAACATAGCCCACCACTTCCAGCGCTTCAATCATCAACCCCTCGGGCGATGCCTCCTCGGCAATCGCCATAAGCGAGATACCCATCACCATACAAATGAATACTACAACCAGCCGTCCAATCCAATCCTGCCGCATAGTTACATCCTTATAAGATTGACGCCTTTACATTCCATAGGGCGCTGACTCATGAGATTTCGGTTTAAAGCGTGTCGTTCGACCGTCAAAGATCAATTCAACAATGCCTGTCGGGCCGTTTCGCTGCTTGGCGATAATTATCTCAGCGGTATTCGTTTCCTCCCACTCCGCCTCTCCGCGATGGTAGTAGTCCTCGCGATGCAGCAGGATCACAACATCAGCGTCCTGTTCGATGGAGCCGCTTTCGCGAAGATCGCTCATACGGGGTCGATGCCCTTCTCGACCTTCCGACGCACGGTTGAGCTGGCTCAGCACCACCACAGGAACATCCAGTTCGCGAGCCAGTGATTTCAGATAACGGGAGATCGTGCTGATCTCCTGTTGGCGGGATTCAACCCGTCCGCCCAAGCTCATCAACTGCATATAGTCAATAAAGACAGCCTGAATATCATGCTGACTTTTAAGGCGGCGACATTTGGCACGGATCATCAAAGGCGTCAGTCCCGGCGTGTCATCAATAAAAATTGGTTTTTCAAAGAGTTCTCCGCCCGCCTTGGTCAGTTCGGCCATATCGTCAGTACTGAGCATCCCTTTTCGCACGGCCTGTGAATCAACCTTGCTGCGGCTGCACAAAAACCGCTCAACCAGTTGATGTTTACTCATTTCAAGCGAAAAGATCACAACCGGAAGATTTTCTTCGACCCCAATATGTTCACCAATATTCAACGCAAGACTGGTCTTGCCCATGCTGGGACGGCCGGCGACGATAATCATCTCGCCTTTCTGCAAGCCGCACAGGTCGTGGTCCAGTTCCACAAACCCCGTTGATACCCCCGTAACCCCATCGCCGCCCTTGCGTGCTTCGATATTTTCAAAGGCCTCAGTGATCAGGTCTTTAACAGGCACCACACTGCCTTGAATTTTTTTCTCCGTCACCTCAAAGATGCGCTTTTCAGCAAGATCGAGTTTCTCACCCACATCGCCGGCTTCTTCGCACGCTTCATTCAGGATCTCACCACAGGCGTGTGCCAGTTCGCGCAGCATCGCCTTTTCTTTGACGATGTTCGCGTAATAAGACACATTCGCCGCAGACGGCACCGATTCAGCAACCCGCACCAGATAGTCCACACCCCCGACCGCCTCAAGCATCTTGCGTTTCTTCAGCTCATCGCGCAACAGTACAAGGTCGATCTCGCTGTTTTTTTCATACAACGACAGAATTGCATCATAGAGGATGCGGTGCTCCGTCAGTGAAAAGGTGTCTGTACTGATCACCTCAATGACATCGCCCACTCGCTCCCGATCCAGCAGCATTGAACCCAACACCGCCGCCTCAGCTTCAGGCGAACCGGGAACTTTCCGACCCTGCAGCAGTTGCTGCAAGTCCGCATCGGTCCATGTGCTATTGCTGCTCTGTGTTTGTTTGTTCTTCGATTGCGTCAACGGTCTTATCCTGAGAAACGACAACCACACGAACAACCGCCTTCAGATCAGGTGTGATCCTCACCGTAAGCTCATGTGTGCCGAGGTCTTTAATATGGCCATCGGGCATCCGTACCATCGCATCCTGAACAGCAAAACCCTGCTGTCGCAAGTTTTCCGCGACATCGCATTCAGCGACCGAACCAAACAAATGTCCCAAGTCGTTCGCCTTGGCCGCGAGTACAACTTCGGCGCCTTCGATACTGGAGGCCAATTGTTCTTTCTGTTCGTATTCAAGCTGTCGTGATTTCGCACGGCCGGCCTTTTCCTCCGCCAGCGATTCAATACTTTTTTTCGTCGGAACCACCGCCAGCCCCTGCGGCACAAGATAATTACGGGCATAACCGGATTTGACATCAACAATATCGCCGAGCCAACCCAGCATTTCTACATCTTCAACTAACAATAACTTCATGATGATCATTCTCCATGTTTTTTTTGCACACTTCGGCTCAATTTACCAACACGCTTCCTTACAGCAAGCAAGTTAGTTTGTGTACGGCAGCAATGCCATAAAGCGCGCGCGTTTGATCGCAGTTTTCACTTTTCGTTGACAGCCGGCACAATTGCCGCTTCGTTTACGAGAAAAGATTTTCCCACGATTGGTCAACAGTTTGCTCAGGGTGTCAAGGTCTTTGTAATCGACATACAACTTACCTGCCCGGCAAAAACGGCATTGCGTCTGTTCGCGAATCGTTAAGTTTTGCCTTTTTTTCCGCTTGGTATTTTTCTTTTGTTGGAATCTTGCCATATTTATTCCTATTTTTCTATTTTCATTCTCAATTTGTTTCGTTGTTGGTTATTTCAGCGGTTATGGCTAAAACGGAATATCGTCATCCATCCCGCCACCTTGGGGCGCTTCCGGAGCAGATGGGACTGAATTCGATGCCGGTGCCGGTGCGGACTGCTGATAACCCCCACCCTGATTGCCGCCACCCTGACCGCCGCCTTTGCCAAGAAACTCAAAGTTTTCAACAAAGACACGCAATTTCGACCGTTTCTGGCCGTCCTTTTCCCATGAGTCGAACTTCAATCGACCCTCCACAAAGAGTGGGTCGCCTTTCTTGAGATACTGATTGATCACTTCCGCGCGTTTGCCAAACATCTGGCACTCCACAAAACAGGTATCTTCGCACAAAGTACCATCCTGTTTCTTATATTTCCGACTACTTGCCAAACCAAACTCAACCACAGGTGTCTGGCTGGGAAGAAATGACAACTGTGGATCGCGTGTCAAATTCCCAATCAATATCACTTTATTAAAGCTTGCCATTTTAAATCCTTTCTATGGATTCTGTATCCTTATCGAGTCGCCGCGATTTTCTCAGCGACTGGTTTTACGAGGCCTTTTCTTCCTCTGCGTCGTCAGTCGTCTCGGGGGTCGCCGCTGCTTCAGTTTCTTCTTCGGCAGACGCCTCTGAAACATCAGCATCAGCAGCCACATCAGTCGCAGGGTCTTCTGTATCTGCTTCCGCAGGAACCTCTTGAACTTCTGTGTCTGCCTCAGCGGGAACCACTTCGGCCTCTTCTTCCGCTTCGGGTGGAGCGGCGGCGGCCGCTTCAGCGTCTGCTTTCGCTTTCGCCTCGGCTGCTGCCTCAGCTGCCGCGGCTCTTTCGGCCTCTTCTGCAGCCACTACTTCCAGCGGCGTAAGTTTTTCGAGGTCTCCCGGAGTCATCTTATCCGTTCGCAGCACCAGTACCCGCGCAATCAGCTCTGAAAGCTGTACATCGCGTTCAATGCCGCCGAGCTTGCTCGTCTCACAATTGAAATAGGCCAAAATATAGGTTCCACGACTCTTTTTGTTAATCTCGTAACACAGCCGGCGTTCGTCCCACTTCTTCAGCGAAACCACTTCGGCCTCGGCACGATCCAAAACCCGTTTAATTTCATCAAGAATCACTTGCCAATCCTGTGCCGCCAAAGCAGAGTCCACCAGGAACATCCCTTCATACAATCTTTTCACTGCTGTTTCCAAAATTTATACCTCCGATTAGGTTTCAAGTATTTCATATTTTTAATTTTTTTTGTTGTACATCTCAATCATTCTTCAGCCGAACCGTTTTTCGTGTTATAGCGTGTCATCGCCAAATCAACGCCATCGCGAAGCCAGCAAACAATCGCGTCAACAGCCGTCTGAATCGTCCGGTCGATCACCTCCCGCTCATCAGCGGAGAACCGCGACAAAACAAACGCCGCCGCATTCATCCGGCCGCTATCGCCAATGCCCACACGCAACCGGAAAAAATCATCCGATCCCAGCCGGGCAATAATATCTTTGAGACCATTATGCCCGCCAGCGGACCCTTTCGCTCGAAGACGAATCCGGCCCACGTCCAGCGCCATATCGTCGGTTATGACTAATATGTCCGCCGGACCAAGCTTATAAAAACCCGCTGCCGTCGCCACCGCATGACCGCTACGGTTCATGTACTGCTGCGGTTTCAATAGCAACAGCTTCGTCCCTTCCGCAGAAACCTCTTCAGCCAACGCATTGAACTTTTTACGACGCACCATCGCGCCGAACCGCTCAGCAAGGGCGTCAACCACCCTAAACCCAACATTATGCCGCGTGTCGTCGTATTTGTTTTCCGGGTTTCCAAGTCCGACGATCAGCTTCATCGAGACACCTTTTTTCGTTTCCAAAGAGCCAACACCCATCAGGCGTCCAACAATATCTTTCCAAGCGTGTGTCATGGTCCTAAAGTTTCCATGAGCGTACTCACCAAAGAGAAATCTTACTTCGAAGAGCCCTCTTCTTCTTTCTTCTCGGTAATCACTTCCGGTTCAGCGCCTTCGTCGGCCACTTCTTCGCCTTCAACACCTTCAGCGTCTTCGTCTTCCTCAGCAACAATCGCCTTCGGCTCATGACAGCCAATCACACCCGCGTTTGGATTCGTAACCAATACGAATCCCTCCGGCAGTTCGATCTCTTCGGCACGAAGCGTCTTATCCAACTCCAAGCCCTTAATGTCAACCAACAAAAATTCGGGGATATCACACACCGCACATTCAACCTCGACATGGTTCATAATTTCCTCGATGATACCGCCCATGTGTGTTCCGGCTGCCGTCCCGACGAGTTTTATCATCACTTCAACCTTGACCCGCTCATTCATATCCACACGCATCAGGTCCGCATGAATCACGGTGTCACCAAGGTAATCATACTGAAGATCCTTAACCAGCAGCGTGTCCTTTGCCCCGGCAAGGTCCACATCGAAAATACGGTTTCCACGATGCAGTGAGTCAAGAAACTCGTGTGTATCCAGAACAATCGCCACTGAGTCTTTTTTGTGGCCATAGACAACCGCCGGCAATTTCCCCTGCTGACGCAACGCAACCGAATTTTTCGTGCCGGATTCTTCACGGACGCTTGCTTTTAATGCAACTGTTTCTGACATAGTTACCTCTTTCTATATTTTTAAATTCTAAATTATAGTTGCCCGAACTTCTTGAACATCGTACTGATGGATTCATTACTGTGGATCCGCCGCATCGCCTCGCCGATCAAGGAGGCGACAGTAAGAACTTTAAGATTTTTTAAGTTATAAACCTCTTCCTTGATCGGAATCGTATCGGTCACAAACACTTCATCAATCGGGGCATCCGTCAATCGCTCAATAGCCGGCCCGGCAAAAACGCCGTGTGTAGCGCCGACGACAATCTTCTTGCCCCCGCGCTCTTTGACCATCTGTGCCGCTCCGGCAATCGTTCCCGCCGTCGAAATCAAATCATCAACCATCACCACATTACGCCCCTCAATCGAACCAATGATTTCCTCACACAGGACATCCTGACCCGTCAGGCGGCGTTTGTGAATAATCGCCAGCTCCGCTCCCAGCGCACTGGCATAGCTCGACGCCGTCTTCATATTCCCCACATCAGGTGCAACCACCGTCAGATCGCCAATTTGCTTTTGTTTGAGATACTTCACCAACACTGGTTCGGCCGTCAGATGGTCGAGGGGAATATCAAAGAACCCCTGCAACTGTTTGGCGTGCATATCCAACGCCAGAACCCGATCCGCTCCGGCGGAGGTAATGATATTGGCCGTCAGTTTAGCCGTAATCGGCACACGGCCGGCATCCTTGCGGTCCTGCCGGGCATAGCCGAAATAAGGAATCACTGCTGTAATCCGTGCCGCGCTCGCGCGACGCACACAGTCCAGAAAGATCAGTAGTTCCATCAGGTTCTCATCGACCGGCGGACAGGTGGATTGAATAATATACACATCCCGCCCGCGCACATCAGACTCCAAACGGATATGTTTTTCGCCGTCCGGAAAACTGGATATTTCCGCCTTACCAAGTTCCAGGTTCAGATAGTTGCAGGTCGCCTCGGCCAACGCCGGGTTGCTGCTACCGCTAAACACTATGGTCGGGTGATTTAACACTTCGATATTCCTTATTCACTCACCTGTTTTAGTTTCTGAAAAACACCAACAACAGCGTCTGCCGGCACATCCGCACCTTCATAGAGATACGCGAACGGGCCAATCCGGCAATTATCGCCGATTTTGACCACCCCGCTGATACAGGTAAACGGCTCAATCACCGTATCCTGCCCAATCTCGGCACGGGCGTCGATCCAGGTATTCGGCGGATCGACAATCGTTACACCGGCGGCCATAAACTGCGCCTGAATCCGATCCTGCATAATCTTGCCCACCAAGGACAATTGCTGACGGTTATTAACACCCATCGCGTCCTCGGCGGCCACCGCTGTTACCGCAGTTGCCTTATAGCCATCCTCGAGCAAAAGATGCAGTGCATCTGTCAGATAATACTCGTTCTTGACATTATTCGGGGTGATTTTATCAAGTGCCTCCAACAAAAGAGGCGTCTGAAAACAAAAATAGCCCGGATTGATCTCGGTAATCGCCCGTTGCCTTTCATCACAATCATTGTGCTCAAGGATTCCCTGGATATTGCCATAGCCGTCACGGATAATGCGGCCATAGCCGGATGGGTCGGACATCACTGCCGTCGCCAGCGTTACGGCTGATTTTTCCTGTTCATGTTTTTTAATCAGCACTTTCAGCGTCTCAGTGCGGATCAGCGGGGCATCGCCGCAAAGTATCAGCGTCTGGCCCGTAAGGCCCGCCAGGTTCTCCCGGCAGCACATCACCGCATGGCCAGTCCCCTTTTGCTCGGTCTGCTCGACAAATTCTACATCGCCGGCATCCTTATAACGATCGATAATCTGCTCTTTACCATACCCGACCACAACGATGTGCTTTTGCACCCCCGCAACCCGACAGGCGTCAAGCACCCACTCAAGCATCGGTCGCCCGCACACCTCGTGCAGCACCTTCGCCGTCTTCGTGTTCATACGGGTACTTTGACCCGCCGCTAAAATTATTGCAACTTGTTCACTCATAAGCAGTTAAGAATTATTCGTTAGTCATTCGTCATTAATCATTCAAAAATTACCCGGCCAGGACTTGAACCTGAAATGCGAGTATCAAAAACTCGAGTGTTGCCAATTACACCACCGGGTAATCGTAAAAAAAGCCAGTCAACGGGCTGCATAGTACGCGCCCAAAAAGATGTCATCGACACCAAGCCGTTTATCTCAAATACGCTGGTCGCAGAATCCGCTGCTGTTGAGCGGATTGACCGGGCCCTGTCGGAAGCTTGAGCTGACCATGCTGCGATGCCTGTCAGCCCCATTCATTAGTACTGAAAACCATGTTTTTGGCTATCAATCTCGTCGCAACTCCGTGCGACAGGGCAGAATCAAGCTCGCATGATACGCATAAAAATGCCAATTGCAAGCTTTATTTATGAAAAAAACAACTCCAATCCGCCGAAAATCGGCTTGAAGGGACCCGTTCCAAATGGATGTGTGTGGCTGAATTTATGAATAATCTTCGGGTAGACAAGCAGAAAACGCTCGGAAGCCGGAAGAACAACCTGGAAACTTTCATATTTCGAGCAAACAGAGTTTTTTATTTTAACACAGAACACTTATTACAGTGAACCGGCCCGCTTCATCGATAAGTCTCTGTATGGCTGGCGCTAATACATCCGCATACCGTCTTGCATTCTCTACTCTCCGCCGATTTTAATCGGCGCTTTCTGACTGTCACTATTTTCGGCGCTTCGAAAACGAAATTTGACCTTTTAAGATGATTTTGGTAAGATTACTGGTGTCGTATGGAGAAAAGTATGCTTTTTGACCGTATAAAGGGGATGTCTGATTGGATATCTTTGGCGTAAAAGTGTTGGTCACCAAGTTGCTTGTGCGCAAATAATATGTTCGGAGTCGGATTTAGTCTATGCAAGCTGATAACAATAAGCAGTACTTTTATGGGAAAGGGTTGTTATGATGAGCATTAATCGTTCCAAAATCCCCTCGGCTCGCCGAAATTGGGTAATAAGTCGCCGTGTTTTCTTAAAGTCTTCTGCCGCTTCTCTTGCCGGTTTGACTGCGTTGCCTCTTTCCTACACTCTGGCTACATCCAGGCCGAACACCGCACGCATTGGTATACTTACCGATTGCCATTATGCCGACAAGGACACCGACGGCTCAAAATACTACCGCGAGTCCGACGACAAATTGAGCGAGTTCATCCGAATAATGAAAAAACAAGAGGTCGATTGCCTTATCGAGACCGGTGATTTTATAGACGAGGACGATTACAGCGAGGCACAAACCATTACTAACCTGCAGACCATCGAGCAAATATTTCAGGGCAGCCCTCCCCCCCATAAAATCCCGATGTATCATGTCCTCGGCAATCACGATATGTCCCGTCTTTCGAAATCGCAGTTCCTCTCCTACATCACAAATACCGGTATCGACTCAAACCTGACCTATTACTCTTTTGATATCAACGGCCTGCACTGTGTTATTCTCGATGCCAACTATGGTAAGGATGGCAGCACCTACTATGACTACGATCATAATAATTTTTCATGGACCGACCCTAACATCCCGCCTGCCGAGCGCACCTGGCTTGAAGCGGACCTTGCCGCCGCACAGGGACCGGTTTTAGTTTTCATTCACCAAAAGCTCGACCTGCACGAAGGTTACAATGATGATTATTGTATCAAAAATGATATTGAAGAAATCCGCGGAATCCTGGAGGACTCAGGTAAAGTTCTCGCTGTATTCCAGGGCCACCGTCACGTGGGAGAGTACAGCTATATCAATGACATTCATTACTGCAACTTAAAAGCAATGGTTACGGACTCCGGCGAGGCGAACAATTCATATGCCATCATCGAAGTACACCCCGACCGCAGTATCACCGTCTCTGCGTGCCGCAACGAAATCCGCAGAGAATTCGACGCAAGATGCTCAGTTGCCGACCTCACCGGCGACTGCGAGGTTGACTTCGGGGATTTTGCCAAAATGGCGAATGACTGGCTTGATAAAGGACTGTGACCTCCATAATGTAAGGAATGGAATGCTCCCGGTAACTATATTACAGTCTCCTTATAAGTTTTGATTTTATTATCGTCTGAGCTTTTTTTGAGTCGTAATCTACTTCTATACGACTCTCTTCAGAACAGGTTATTATTATTTTTTTATCTATATATTCTCTTATCTGCTTAGTATGGTTTGTTCTTAAAACAATAACACCAGAACCTATTTTAATCTCACCTCTACCGCCATTAAGCCCTATAATTAAACTATCTCCATATATTTTTCCGGAATACAAATTAAGATGGCCATAAGAACCTTTGTTTTTACCCACGATAATTCGGCCAGCTACCTTTACATTGCCGCCACTAACATCTAAAGCTGCATTATGTTTATCATATGGAGCAATAATTAAATTCGTTGCCACTGTTAGCAAACCATCTTTTTTGACTTCAATCACAGAATTACCACCTATCAGCAATTCGAAACATTTAGCTTCTTTTTTGCCAAGAGATATTTTAACATTCTCAGAAATAATTGCCTGATCTTCTAAATTTGGAACACCTCTCCACCAATTATCAGAGTTATGCCAAGAGCCATCTATCGTACCTTTTTGCCATCTGCACTGGGTCCTGTAATCACTACGATCGATATCAGAAAAAACAATATCGTCATGATCAAAAAATAATACACAGCCCGTTTCTTTGGCTACTAGTAAATCCTTTTTATCATCACCATTAATATCCGCAACAGCGGGTGAGCAGGAATGAATCCCAAAGAATACCGGTTTGTCGTTATAATGCAGCAGTTGTGGCTTCTGAAATATAGGATTCATATCAGTTCCGATATTTTTCAATAACAAAACGGCAGCACTTTTATTCTGCAAAGAACCGGGTAGACCTGCTTTTATATCTGGAACCGAGCTGTCGCGCATAGTTCCTACTAATAAATCTTTACTACCGTCATCGTCCCAATCCACAAGATTAATCTTGAGCCTGCCCGTACCACCGGCATACTTATAGTTTGCCTTTATTACATTACCATTTTGAAGTTTTAACTTGCCGCCATCTTCAAGATTATAATCATCAATTCGCCAGTAAAGATGAAATTCATCTTCATCATCCAGACAAATATAAGCCATCCGATTACCCAGTTTTCCTACTGCTGCCTGAACACGCCATGTTCCGTGTAGGTCCAGTCCATCAAGATAAAGTGAGCAAGGAAAATCTAGTTCGGGATATTTTTTTTCCCTTTTATTAATAAAAACCTGATGTTCAGCCGTGCTGCCACTTAGTAGTAAATCTGTCAGCCCATCTTCATTCCAGTCGACCGCACGAGGACAACTATATCCCCATCGTGCTTCCATCGGCCCCTGAATTGAACCACGATATCCAGGCTGTATGTGTATAGGCTGATTTGCATATCCTATTTTCACAGGAGTTGTAAATACAGGTTCACTCTTACTGCCAATATTTTTTACAAACAGAACGTAACCAGCGGAATTTCCTGAAACAATATCCAACAAGCCATCACTATCCCAATCAACAATGCTTATAACAGGCAGAGAGCCCAAATTCAAAAAAGGTTCACTCTGCATAACAGGTGTGGGTTCTTCGTAAATCGGAGAACCTGTCTCTGAAAATCCGCCTCTAAATTTATAATAGTACATCCAACCTTCACCCTGAGATATTAAATCCGACAAACCCGTTTTAATGGCAGGATAACTTATAGGAGAAGAGTTAATTGTCGGATGCCTAAGCACTATTCCGTCAGGACCAACGACATAGCGCATATTCTCAAAATTGACGCCTGTGTGTTTTTTATTACGATAATAGTGCATATTGCCAAACTGGCCGCCACCAATCAAATCCCTATTATGTCCAATGCCCAAATTTACCATGCAAAGTGTGCCTCCAAACGAAAACCGTACAATCTCTGGGTCATTGGAAACAATCCGATGATTTACAATAGAATCTTTTAAAGTTACAGCATGCAAACAAGCCGTTGGCATTTGGCCCCGCCATATTCCAGCTCCATCAAAAGAATCAAAAAAAGGTCCGCGTGTGTGAACTGACCTAGCCTTAGGACCCATGTAGTCTCCCTTGCGAACTACAAATATCAATTCCATTGAGCCATCTGAATTAGGTAAAAAAGCCATTACTCCATTTTTTTTCAAATTAGATACATTAACCTCTATTTTCTGGGTTACAGTAAAACTTTTTTCTGATATACTAAATTTTGCGCGTATTATATCATTGTTACCTACCCAAAAGGAGCTAATGGTCCCATCATCTTCTTCAAATACGTACTTGGGTATATATTCAACTGAAAAATTAAGTTTGCATTCTATTGGATTGCCAAAAACAGCAATACCATTGCTTGCGTCCTTTGACCAAGGATAAAGCCATATACATTTTTTTTTACGATCTGGTACTACAATGCCATCTTCGCTATTTCTAATTGATAGGACGAACAAATCAGGTCTTTTGTTTTTGTATACATAAGCCCACCCCAATGGAGTATTTCGTAATTCAACACTGCATAAAGGTCCCGTTTTTTCGGGGTCTGAAAGCCTTATCATGCTGCCCCCTAACAATGTGTTTTGCTGGTTTTGTGCTTTGGCATTAATGGATAAAATAACAAACAGTAGAAAAATAAAGATGACTTTATATCTATTCATGAATTATCATTCCTTAAATTTTAACACTTGTTAATATTATAACTATTTTCGTAACCGTTCACGGGTCTTTTGGGCGTATTGATCAACGCACTTAGGGCCTGCTGAATAAGCCCACATTTCCATTTTCACTGTCGTTAATTGCTCAGGCTGCGATTTTGCAGCTGGCCAAGGTCGGCGTATTCACTCTCAAACCGTGCTGCTGCCGCTGCATTGACAGC
>JAGGWF010000053.1 GCA_021157685.1 Planctomycetota bacterium
CTGGTATATCGACTATAAGGCCGTCGGCGGAATCCGTAAGCGGGTGAAGGCATTTAAGGACAAAACCGCGACCGCCCAGCTTGCCGCCAAACTGGAGAAAGAGGCCGAACTGGCCGAAAGCGGGATTATTGATAAGTACAAGGAACACCGTAAACGCCCACTGGCCAAACACCTGAACGATTTTAAGCAATCCCTTATTGCCAAGGGAAACACAGCTAACTATGTCACCCTTGTCATTTCCAGAGCCAAAGTGGCTATCGAAGGCTGTAAATTTGCCTATTGGGGGGACATCTCTGCAAGCCGTGTCGAGCGATTTCTGGCAGATTTACGGAAAGATAAGTTGGTTAAAACCGAGGGGAAACCAAAAACAGTCAGGGGCATCAGTGCCCAGACATTTAATTTTTATCTTCAGGCAATCAAACAGTTCTGCCGGTGGATGGTACTTGACCAACGAGCGTCTGAATCTCCCGTTCAACACTTGCAAAAAGTTAATGTAAAGACCGACAGACGCCATGACCGCCGAGCCTTAAAACCTGATGAAATACAAGCCCTATTGGAAGCGACAGCAATCGCCCCAAAACGCTATGGGATGTGCGGCTATGAACGCTCCTTGCTATATCGTTTTGCAACCGAGACAGGGCTCAGAGCGAATGAGATAAGAACGCTAACTGTGGGGTCTTTTGATTTTGATAACCTGACTGTGTCGGTTATGGCCGGTGATAGTAAACGAAAACGCCCAGACATATTGCCAATCAGAACAGAAATGGTGGTATTACTGAAAGAGTTTTTCAGGGGAAAAATAGCAAAGGCAAAGGTATTTGGCGGCATCTGTAAGCAGTTGACCAGAAAGACATCGGATATGATTAAGGATGACCTTGACGATGCTGAGATACCCTATATTGATGAATCTGGACGATATGCCGATTTTCACAGTCTCAGGCATACTACCGGGAGTCTGTTGGCCGCAAGCGGAGTTCACCCGAAAGTTGCACAGTCGATCATGAGACATTCTGACATCAATCTCACCATGAGCCGATATAGTCATACTTATCTGGAACAGGAATCAGAAGCAATTAGCAGGCTGCCCGATTTCTCACTGAATAGAAAGCAGAGGGCCAAAGCCACCGGTACCGATGGAGAATATGCAGATAGCGCTTACAAACCAGCTTACAAAAAACTTGCAAAAAATGCTTACTCTGGATGTCACCCGTCGTCTTCAATTGGCACCAACCAGAGTACAAATCACTTGAGTAATAGCACCCCCGCTGATTCACATAAGTCTATAGAAAACAAAGCCATAGGCAACGATTGTCATCCTATGGCTTTGAATAAAACGGAGAGGGGGGGATTCGAACCCCCGGTACCCCTATTAGAGATACGACGGTTTAGCAAACCGTTACCTTAAGCCGCTCGGTCACCTCTCCAGTGACTCAACAGGAGCGAACACTCTATCGCCTCCGGCGGCGTTTTTCAAGCATTTAACCGGATAATTTTGCTTTTTCTGCGGCTCTTTTCCCGTAAAACCACCCCCGCCGCCACCAGAAAAGCCTAAAAAAAACCTACTTGTCCGTCAGCCAGTTGGGGCCGATGGCCACATCGACTTTCAGCGGCACATCCAAATCAATCGCAGCGGTCATTTCCTGTGTAATCCATTTAGAATGCTCCGCCGCCTGATCTGTTGGCAGTTCAAATACTAATTCATCGTGAATTTGCAGGGTCATTTTGACAGGTAGGTTTTCGTTCTCAATCCGCCGCTGGATGTTGATCATCGCCACTTTTATCAGATCCGCCGCCGAACCCTGAATCACCGTATTGATCGTCAGCCGTTCGGCCTGGGATCGCATGTTAAAGTTCTTGCTGCTGAGGCCGTTAATCGGTCGCCGCCGGTGCAGGATCGTTTCGGCATAACCCAGATTCTTTGCTTTGTGAATTTCGCCGTCCATAAAACTACGAATCGACGGATAGCGGTCGAAATAATCGGCGATAAACTGCTTGGCCTCGGCCTGCGTGATACCAATGGCCTTGGACAGTCCAAACGGCCCCTGCCCATAGATGATACCAAAGTTGACGCCCTTGGCCTTGCTGCGCATCTCGCTGATCACATCTTCCGGCTCCACGCCGTACACCTGTGAAGCGACGAAACGGTGAATATCCTGATCTTCGGTAAACGCCTTCAGCAACGCCACATCTTTCGAAAAGTGTGCCAGCAGGCGAAGCTCAATCTGGGAATAGTCAGCACTGAGGATGCAATGGGTCTTGTCGGCGGGAATGAAAGCCGAGCGAATCTTTCGGCCCATCTCTGTCCGCACGGGAATGTTCTGTAGGTTCGGGTCGGATGAAGACAACCGCCCTGTCGCCGTAACCGTCTGATTGAAGGAAGCATGGACTCGCTCAGTTCGCGGATTAATCAGTTTGCCGAGTTTATCGGTATAGGTGTTTTTGAGTTTAACCAACTGCCGGTATTCCAGCAAAAGCGGGATGATCTCGTGGTCGTCTTTGAGTTGGGCCAGCACACCCGCATCGGTGCTTCGTTGGGTCTTGCCCTTTTTGATGCTCGTCAGGCCAAACCGGTCAAAAAGAATCTCGGCAAGCTGTTTGGGTGAATCGATATTGAACGGCACTTCGGCTAGGGCATAGATTTGATCGGTGAGTTGGTCGACTGTTTCGGTCATCTCATTGGACATCTTGCGCAGCAGCGCCGTATCCAGCGACACGCCGTTGGCCTCCATCCGCGTCAACACCGTCACCAGCGGCATCTCAACCGTCTCGAACAACTCTTTGATCTGCAGCATCCCATCCAGCCGGACTGACAGGTACTCGTATAACTGCCATGTTACATCGGCGTCCTCAGCAGCGTATTCAGACGCAACGACTGTATCGACCTGATCGAACAAAATTTGTTTTTTGCCCTTGCCGATGAGGTCCGAAATCGGGATCGGCTCGTAGCCCAAATAGTCTCGGCTCATCGCATCCATCCCGTTACTGGATCGGTCCGCGTGCAGACAGTATGAAGCCACCATCGTATCGAAGACCTTGCCATCGGCAACAGCCACCGGCAACCCCGCGTTTTCCAGCACGAGATAGTCGTACTTGAGATTCTGGGCGACCTTAAATCGTTCAGCATCCGCTAAGATCGGGCCGATTGATTCTCGCACTTTTGCGATATCCAGTGTTGGTTGACCAAGCGGCGCTTTAACCGGAAGATAATATCCGGTATCCGCCTGCCAGCTAAAACTCATCCCCACCAGGTCGGCCCGCATCGCATTGATGCTGGTCGTTTCGGTATCGAACGCGAAGGCCTGTTGGGCAGAGAGCTTTTTGACAAACGCATCCAGTTTGTCCTGTGTATCAATCAGTTCATAATTGGCTTTGTTTTTACGAACGGTTGTTGCTTCTTCCGTTCCGGCGAACAGTCCACCGGGGATGGGTGCAAATTTTGTTTCCGGTTTGACCTCTTCAACCTGTACGCCTAACGATAAAAACAGGCGGGTAAAACCGAGTTCTTTATAAATATCTGCCAGTTTGTCCTTGTCGGGGCCGCAAAAAGCGAATGTCTGCTCGTCGAACTCTACCGGCGCCGCACAGTTAATAATGACAAGGTCTTTACTTAGATAGGCCTGTTCCTTGAACTTTCGCAGGTTATCGCCGCGTTTGCCCTTGATGTCGTCGGCGTGGGTGTAGAGTTTATCCAGCGAGCCGTATTTTATGATCCAGTCGGTCGCTGTCTTGGGTCCGACATCCGGCACGCCGGGAATGTTGTCGGCAGTATCGCCCTGCAACGCCAGCACATCAATAAACTGCTCTGGCGAAAGGCCCTTGTCCTCCATCAGTTTTTTTGTGTCGGTAACAATATCTTTTTTGATGTCGTAGGCCACCACATGCTCATTCAACAACTGGAGCATGTCCTTGTCCTTGGAGCAGATGTAAGCATCGATACCCTTTTCGGTCGCTTCTTTCGTGAGTGTGCCAATGATGTCGTCGGCTTCCCAGCTATCCACACGAAGCATCGGGATATTCATCGCCTCTAAGATCCGCTCGATTTGTTTGATCTGCCCAGGCAAATCCTCCGGCATCGGCGGGCGGTGGGCCTTGTATTCGGGATACATATCCACACGAAAGCTGGGGGCTTTGGAGTCCATTGCCACGACCAGCATATCCGGCTTGGCGCGTTCGATCAACCCCAGCATCGCCTTAGTAAATATAAATACCGCCTTCGTCGGCTCGCCCGAAGGCCCCGTCAGCGACCGCATTGGCGCATAATAAGCCGAATAAATATGGGCGTGACCATCAATGATGTATAATTTTTTGCTCATATCTGCTGGTTTTTCATTTCACTAATTTGAAATATTTTCGTCGTTGGAGACAACACCGTACTGCTTCTGAATCTCGCATATTTGCTCAATGATTTGCTTCTGTTGATCCAGCAATTCTGTAGTTCTCTCATTTCGCTGTTTCTTGAATATCTGGACATTGCTGGTCCTTGGGCTTTTAAAAATCTTCTGCAATTGCTTCCTCCTCTTTAATCACTGCCCACAATTCCGCGTTGATTTCCCGGCCTAATTCTAAACTTTTGTCTGTGAACGACTGTGTTTTTTTCCTGCATCTGACTAAACCGGCTAATACTTTCTTTCACTCGCATAGAACCTTATAAAAGAAATAATCGACAACACAATTGAGTCCGCTCTAAAAAGGTAGTTTGCGGCGAAACGATCACCTAAAACCTTTAACATTAGGCCAATAATGCCGGTTGTTTTTATTGAAACTGTTGCATTTTGGATTTTTAGACCAGACTCACAGTTGAAATTCCAATCAAAACGGAAGAAACATAAATGCCAAACTTCCCTATATTTGCCTTTGATTCCATAACAATATCGTAACCATTCATGGGGCTTAAACATCGATACTGTCCCAAAAACGGCGTTCGAGAATCCTTTGATCTGTAAAATACACGAAAAAGACCTGAAACCGTGGGTCTGTAACAAAGAGAAACTCGATTTTTGAGTCAAAAAAGCATTTTTGACCCCGTGAACGGTTACACAATATCTACCTTTCAATCATATCCTGTTATCCTGTCTGATGTCCTCGTTGAATATGCGCCACATTATACATGACAAATTCGATGTTTGACAGGGGGAATCTGAAAGCAGGGAAAATTGGGTTTGATTGGGTTTGATTTTTTCTAAAACAGGCTTGAGACTTGAGCATAACATTGTTCCCTCTTACGGTTGGATTAAGAAAGGCACTGAAAAAGAACTCAAGGCAAACTACGGTCGTCAGCGATTGATATTGAGACACTGGAGCCGGTAACCGGTTTTTATGATACGATCAATGCCCAGGCCATACTTGATTTGTTTCGTAAAATTGAAGCCAAACATCCCAAGGCCAAAGTGATTTATGTGATTGTGGATAATGCCCGGTACTACTGTTCGCGGTGGCTGAAAGAGAAACTGAAAGGCACGAAAATTAAACTGATATTTTTACCGCCGTATTCGCCCAATCTGAATTTGATTGAGCGATATTGGAAGTTTTTCAAGAAAAAAGTGCTGAACAATTGCTACTATGAAACCTTTGATGAATTCAAGCAGGCATGCAAAAGCTTTTTCCGAAAGCGGAAGAAATACCTCCCAGAACTGGAAACGCTGCTGGCCGAAAACTTCCATATTCAAGCAACCTGAAAACGGGAAAACTCAATCGTGAACAGTATAAAATGCTATAGAACCACACATAGCTTCCCTCCAGCCATCTTTGTGCATGAGCACGTCCGCCTTTGTATATCTGATAAGTATAGCGATCGACCTGTACAGGCCCGTAAGGTGTTTCATAGGTTTGTGGTGCATAGTTTTTGACGGTATGTTTAATACCATTGATGCGGACAGGTTCGCCATTGGTATCGAATTGCTTTATCATCGGCACCATGGCAACTTAACCGGCATCATTAAGAGATTGCTGTAAAGTCTGCTCATCAGTAAGCATTTGTCCGGTTGGCTCAACAGCAAACTGAATTGTTACGTTATTGTTTTTTTGCTCGATTAGTTTTGCTGGCATGGCAAATACCCCTTAAAAAATCATTTAAACTATGGCAAGTTATCGGACAAATACAGACAACTCCTTCAAATTATAACACTATTTTAAGCGAGCACTCAATTCATGTGTGGCTAAGTGGCACCTCACCGGTAAGTTACGATCTTACTCAGCAGAGACTTACTACCCTCGAGGGTAGTATCAATTTTTCAATCTTGTAAAGCCCTTTTACGAAAAGTGGTGTTTTTCTAAGGTAACGCTTGAATTCTGTGAAAAATTGGCTACTATGTCCGTTCTTGTTTGGGTGCAGACCGCAAACAGAAAGTTTTCAAAAGCGCCTGTAGCTCAATTGGATAGAGCGTTGGTCTACGGAACCAAAGGTTGGGGGTTCGAATCCCTCCAGGCGTAATCCCCACAACAGCTTGTAAGTGAAGAACTTACGAGGCATTTCCAGGGTGCTCGCTTAACATAGTGTGCATCCGTGTCTCATTACATAGAGCCTGTCCGTAGTAGTTAATTTCTTAGCGGGCAATAAGTTATAGCGAAAACATTTGTTTAAGATGACTGTTTTGCCTCACAAATGACGCCGCCAGCAACTTCCCTCAATTAGTCCTCGCGCCGAGAGCGTCAAATCATGGAAAAACGATTCCCTCATACCAATTCCTTGCTCAGTTGTGTCCCAAATCGAGGCCAAACAAAATCCAAATCCATCAAAATGCGATCGGTGGACAGGCGCTAAGTAACTTTCACCGTAACCGTTCACTGGGTCAAAAATGCTTTTTTGACTCAAAAATCGAGTTTCTCTTTGTTACAGACCCGCGGTTTTGAGTCTTTTTCGCGTATTTTACATATCAAAGGATTCTCGAACGCCGTTTTTGGGACAGTATCGATGTTTAGGCCCCGTGAACGGTTACCTTTCACCTTCGGCCCTATTTCCCTGTTAATCCCGTGAAAATCCGCATAAATCCTATGGCCAAAAACTGCCGGCAAAATGCCGGCGTTACTGGGTTAATCCCATTTTAGGATGGCGCCGGTGTCGGCACTGGTGGCCATAGCAGCGTATTTGGCGAGGTAGCCGGTCGTAATACTTGA
>JAGGWF010000084.1 GCA_021157685.1 Planctomycetota bacterium
ATTCAACCCTTGCGTTAGCTTTTTTCTTTTTTTCGTGTTTTTCGTGGTTCTCTTTTATTGGTTGCGGTTCGACCGCCCCAAGTAATACAATCTTGTATTTCCTTGTTTTTCATGCGTCATTTTTTAATGCCGCTGTCGTAAGACTTTATTTAATAAATGGTTATATAAAGAAAGGCAAGCGGTTAACTTGGGCGGCTTTTGCTTCTCTTGCGACCCTTGCGTTAACAGCTCTTTTCTTTTAAAAATCTGTGAAAATCTGTGAAATCTGCGGTTTCTTTTTTTCGTGTTTTTCGTGTTTTTCGTGGTTCTCTTTTTTTGGTTGCTCACTCGACTGCCCCAAGTTAGTCTCTTATAAATGAAATTGAACGCAAAGGGGTTAGGGCGTGTTAATCGAGAGGGTTAACCAACTTATTTGGATGAGAACCATTTATCAGGAGTGTTTGTATGGGAATTGAGATGTCATTTTTTACGCAAAAACAGTGGATTTCCCTGGCAGTCTCAGTTGTATTCATAACGGGGTGTGCAGCCAGCGTGCCGATGCAAAACCATCATCAGACTGTTTTAATAGAAGCTGAGCAGTTTACCGATGGCGGCGGCTGGAAGGTGGATACCCAGTTTATTGATATCATGGGATCGCCGTACTTGCTGGCACATGGGATGGGCAGGCCGGTCAGGAATGCAGAAACACAGGTGTCCATACCCCAAAATGGCAGTTATCGTTTTTGGGTGCGGACGAAGAACTGGGTTCCGGGGGATTGGGAAGCGCCGGGGCGTTTTAAGGTGTTGATCAACGGACAGGAACTTCAAACGGTGTTTGGAACCAAGCCCGGCTGGAACTGGCAGAAGGGCGACATCGTGAACCTGACCAAAGGCACGGCAGAGCTTGAATTAAAGGACTTAACCGGCTTTGACGGGCGTTGCGATGCGATCCTGTTGACAACCGATGAGCAGTATATGCCGGATAACAGCTCAGAGCCGATGAACCAATGGCGACGGCAACTGCTTGGCGTCAAGATAAAGCCGTCGGAAAAAGAGTACGATCTGGTTGTTGTTGGCGGTGGTCTTTCCGGGATGGGCAGTGCAATTTCGGCCGCGCGGATGGGGCTGAAAGTGGCCCTGATCCAAAACCGACCCGTACTGGGAGGCAACGGTTCGTCCGAGATCCGGGTGGCGCCTCGTGGAAATTACCCGAAGTGGCTCTATCCGTTTGGCGATTTGGTCAATGAGTTTTCCCCCTGGATTAAGAGCAATGTGGGCCCGGGCGAACAGTACCTGGACAACCTTCGGGAACAGAAGATTCGGGACGAAAAAAACATTGACCTTTTTCTGAATCACCATGCTTATAAAGTTACCACAAAGGACCACAAAATCGATGCGATCTACGCCTTGGCCGTGACTGAAAAGGTGATTCGTGAGTTTAAGGGGCGTTTTGTGGTGGATGCAACCGGTCACGGTGTGATCGGTTATTGGGCCGGTGCGGATTATCACATGGAAGATGACGACCGGATGGGTATGAGCAACCTCTGGCGGTGGAAGCAGACAGAATCGACCGTTCGGTTCCCCGAGATCCCCTGGGCCTTGCAGGTGACCGAAGAGGGATTTCCATATCCGAATAAAAAAGGCGAGTGGTATTGGGAAAGCGGGTTCAACAAGCACCCGCTGAAAGATCTGGAAGCGATTCGCGATCACAATCTGCGGGCTGTTTACGGTACCTGGAGCGCCATCAAGAACAATGGCGCCTATGCTCACGCTGATAAGACGGGCTATATGCATTCAAGGGCTGCCCTGGAATGGGTCGCTTTTGTTGGCGGAACCCGTGAAACGTTGCAAATTCTTGGCGATGTTGTTCTGTCAAAAGAGGATATTGTCTCAGATCGTCAGTTTGATGATGCCTGTGTGATCGCTACTTGGGGGTTGGATCTGCACTACGCCCATCCGCTTTACAAGGAGCATACGCCGGAGGATCCGTTCATCTCGCGAGCCCACTTTGGCGGGCGTGTCGATGATGCCAAAGGCGATCTGGCATCCAATCCAACTTTCTCTGTTACTTCTAAGGACGGTCACGGTTTTGACCGTAAAAAAGGGTATGCCGTTCCCTATCGCTGCCTTTATTCGCGAAATATCGAGAATCTGTTTGTTTCCGGCCGGAATATGTCGGTAACTCACGAGGCGTTGGGGACCGTTCGGGTCATGCAGACACTCGGAATGTGCGGCGTTGCCGTCGGCCGTGCGGCCTATCTATGTGAAAAATATAATACAACACCGCGCGGTGTTTACCAAGACCATCTTGAGGAGATGAAAAAGGTCTGGTCGCTTCCGGGCAATTATCGCAAGGAGGATGAATTGGATTTCCGATCTCTGATTCAGCCGACTGCCGAGGAAAACCGGTTCATTGATGAAGACTATTTCATTTGGGGTGGTTCAGTCGTAAAAGGTGACGAGGGCAAGTATCATATGTATTACAGTCGTTGGCCTCGTAAGTGTGGGTTCAGTGCCTGGGTGACGCATTCGGAAATAGCCCATGCCGTAGCGGATTCACCTACCGGACCTTTTCAGCATCAGGATATTGCTCTTCCGGTCCGCGGCAAGACATATTGGGATGGTTTATGCACGCACAACCCGACCGTGAAACGCTTTGGCGGTAAATATCACCTCTACTACATGGGTAATACTGGCGACGGAAAGGAAATGACCGGTTTGAACTGGGTGCATCGCAACAACCAGCGCGTGGGTGTTGCTGTGGCCGATAGCCCCAATGGCCCCTGGAAGCGGTTTGACCAGCCCTTAGTTGATGTGTCACCGCAGAAGAACGCGCCTGATTCATTGTGCACCAACAATCCATCAATTACCAAGATGCATGATGGTCGATATCTACTGATTTACAAATGCGTAGGGCAGAAAAATGAATTGCCGTTTGGAGGCCCCGTTGTCCATTTGGCGGCAATTGCCAACTCGCCGATCGGTTCGTTCAGAAAGCATATGGAGCCGGTATTTACCATGCCAGGCGTGATGTTTCCGGCAGAAGACCCTTACATCTGGTATCAGGCCGACAAAAAGCGGTACTATGCCCTTGTAAAAGATAATCATGGAACATTTACAAAAAGGGGCAAATCAACAGCCCTTTTTACCTCCGAAGATGGACTGAAGTGGGATTTGTCGCCCCATAAATTCGTCATCGATGTGAATGTCAAGATGTCAGACGGATCAGTTAAAAAATTTAACCGCCTGGAGCGTTCACAGATTTACTTCGATGAAATGGGGCAGCCCAAAGTTCTTTATTTTGCGACCCAAACAAAGTCGGGCCATTCATTCAATATCCATATTCCATTAAAGGAAACATCCCCTTTATAACATTATAAGAAGACTCATTATGAAAAAGGCAATCGCCCAGCTAATCATCGCTGTCCCTGATTGTAAGCACTATGTTTGTTGTATAAAATAAATTTTTTGTTGACATCCCCGTAATGAGCGGATATTTTTATGGCCATGATTCATCTCTAGGGGTTCTTTTTCCTAACGAAATAGAAAGTCGTACGCCTGCTGACAAGCAGTGAAATGGGTGTACGATTTAAGTGTCTAAAAAGACTATGATTCTAAAGGGAGTATCGACATGAGTATTATCGAAAGTTTCATTGAAAAGGTTCGCGGCCGCAACTTGATTGTCGTATTGCCCGAGGGGCACGATGAACGGATGATTTTGGCGGCCAGAAGACTCAAAGACGAAAACATGGCCGAGCCGATTATTCTTGGAAAGCCCGAAAAGATCGCCGCTGCTATTGAAAAGGCAGGTGTTAATCTCGACGGAATCACCACGATTAATCCGCGGGAAGGCGAAAAACTCGCCGATTATACGAAGGCCTATCTGACAGGCAGGGACGACATCTCCGAAGGGATCGCAAAACGAATGGTTATGAAGCCGCTGTTTTATGCGGCGATGATGGTTCGGTGCGGCGATGCGGGTACGATGATCGCCGGTGCCGCCAGTGCGACGGCTTCTGTGATTCAGGCCGGTGTTTTGGGTGTGGGCATGGCCGAAGGTATCAGTACGCCGTCGAGCTTCTTCCTGATGGTGATTCCCGAATATCTCGGCCAAACCGACAAGCCCTATATCTTCGCCGACTGTGCAGTCAATATTAACCCCAATGCTGAAGAGCTTGCTGACATTGCGTTGGCTTCGGCCAACAGTGCCAGGGGGTTGCTTCCGGACGAGCCAAAAGTTGCGATGTTGTCTTTCTCAACCAAGGGCAGTGCTTCTCACGCAGATGTTGACAAGGTCGTCGAAGCGATGGCTATCGCTAAGGGCAAGAATCCGGCACTTAA
>JAGGWF010000030.1 GCA_021157685.1 Planctomycetota bacterium
ATGTACGACTACTACGCCGAAACCTACGATGTGATCTTTGCCGCCGCGGCGGGAAATTCATCGCCCCGGATAACGGTGTTCGGCGATCTATACAACGGCATTACCACCGCCGGACTCGTCAAAACCGATCCGAACGGAATCTATAACAAAATCGGATCAGCCAGCAACAAAGGTCTCACAGCAGACGGCCGTAAAAAGCCAGAGATCGCCGCGCCCACTCAGGGATTAGTCGTCCCGAGCAGCAGCGGCGATGACCACTGGTCCACTCTGGATGCCAACGGACGAGGTCTGACCAGTTACGCCATTCCGCATACGGCGGGCGTAGCCGCCCTGCTGCTGGAAACCGCCGCGAAAACCCCCATCGAAAATGATGACAGAACCGAAGTCATCAAGGCGGTTATCATCAATTCATCGGACCCATCCCTGTTTAGTACCAACAGCCACATCGGGAATCCGGCTGATTCAATCACCCATTGGAAACCGGATAGCGGTTATGGCAAACTCAACGCATTAGGAGCATATGAAACACTGATGGCAGGCCCAATTGTTCAAAACACACCCTCTCAGCAGAACAAGGGCTGGGCCTATGATGTCATGGGGCCAAATGAAACGCATAAATATCAGATTCAGGGCAAAAAAGGACAGCGATTTGTGGCCACAGTCACATGGCATCGAAAGTTGCAAAAAATCGGAAACAAGTATTTTGAGGAACCGCTACGATTTTACCTGAACCTGAAAATTCTCTCACCAACGGATAAGTTGCTGGTTTTTGAATCCGCCAGAAAAAACAATTTGATCAAGATCGACCATTATCTCACCGAAAGCGGCGTTTATACCCTCGCATTAAAAAACCCCACACTCGCCAAAAATCGCGACTACGGGATGGCCTTTGATGTCATCAACACCACAGACAAGGGATCTTCAATGTCGCCATAAGTCCCTTCATTAAAGATAGTTACAATTTATCTATTGCACTGCCCCGCCGGTCGTGATAGAATGGGGGTTTGTAATATACATTAGGGATGGTGATGATAAGACACTTTCTTTTACCAACAGAAAGACAGCGGGCGTTTATAGCCACGGTGTTTTTCTGCGCACTAACTTCCAGTTTAATGGCTTCTTCTCTAACATCAGAAATACCACCTTCTGCATTCAACCTTAGCGATCCTCAACAACGCCAGGCCTTCATTGAAAAACTCAGAGAGCGGAGACGCCCTGGCATTGAACGAGCAAAGGAATATCTTCACCGCACAGGCAAAGCCAAAAGATGGACCGACGGCGAGAAAATTTTTGAATTGATGGCAATTGAAAATGGTCAATTCATCGTTTACACAACGGCAAACGCAAACTCCGCCATCAGCATAACAGCAGATGTTGTCCGTGATAATCCGTATTATTGGATGTCAGGAAACGGAATCACTGTTGGCGTGTGGGACGAAGGTTTGGCTCTCCCGACTCACCAGGAATTAATCGGACGAGTTGAATCTAAGGATGGCACCACCTATATATCATACCATTCGACACATGTAACCGGTACTATCGCTGCGGCTGGAGTTGATCCAAATGCAACGGGAATGACCCCCCTTTCGGAAATTGATAATTACAATTGGACCGACGACACAATTGAAATGGCCACTGCCGCAATGCGTACTTCAGGAGAGCTGGATAAAATTCAGATATCAAATCATTCTTATGTTAATGTGTGTGGTTGGAGCTACTCTTACTCCTCTAGCCGATGGGAATGGTATGGCAATCCAGCCAACCGAGAAAGCGATTGGTTTGGACAGTACAATTATCTCGCCCGGGATCTTGACGACATCTGTTATGAATACCCCTATTTCCTTCCATTCAGAGGTGCCGGCAATGATCGTGGGGACGGTACACCCAGTGAAGGTAGCACTTATTATTACGATCCTGTTTGGAATGGAGAGGAATGGATTTGGGCCAGCGATACTTTCTACGAAGCAACTGGTCCCTACCCCGACAATTGGGACAATGGTGGTTTTGATACGATGACATCGGGGGCATGTGCCAAAAATGTAATGACCATTGGAGCTATCAATGATGCCGTAACTAATGGCAATCGTGATATTTCAAAAGCAACAATGTACAATAAGAGCAGTTGGGGTCCCACCGATGATGGTAGAGTTAAACCCGACCTGGTCACAAACGGTGTTAGTGTTTGGTCATGTGACAAAGACAGTAACACGGATTACCGTTTTCTGTCCGGAACAAGCATGTCTGCCCCGGCAGCCGCTGGAGCCGGAGTCCAACTTGTCGACCTTCACCATCGATTATTCTCCGGCCAGGATATGCTAAGCAGTACTCTAAAAGGATTGATGATTCACACAGCCGACGATCTTGGAAATCCCGGGCCTGATTACAAGTTCGGCTGGGGATTGATCAACAATGAAAGATCCGCCGAAAAACTAGTACTACACAAGCGAAACTCTTCAGCCAATAACATCATTGTGGACTCTCTGACACAGTCTATTCAGCAAAAAAATAGAGATTTAGATGACGATTTTATATTTGTATGGGATGGTTCTAGCCCAATTGAAATAACGCTCTGTTATGCGGATCCACCGGGTAATCAAATTACAATCGGTACACTTGATAGTACCTCCAAAAATCTCAAAAATGATCTGGATATTGTGATTACTGCTCCGGATGGAATAACAAAATATTATGAATTTGTTCTTGATCCGTCAAATCCTGATAACACAGCAACAACAGGGGATAATGACCGTGACAATGTTAAACAAATTCTGATTGAGTCACCCACACAACAGGGAACTTATACGGTCCGTGTTAGTTTTGATACACAATATATTTATGGAACCCAAGATTATTCATTGATTATCAGCGGACAGGCACAACCAGCTGTCTATGACATTGACGGGAATGGTGAAATCGGTCTGGGTGATCTGGTATATCTCAGCGACAACTGGCTGACAAGTGACGCTATGAGTGATATATACCCTGCGGTGGGAGATGATTGGGTTGATTTTCTGGACTTTTCACTCCTCGCCAAAAAATGGCTAACCCCCTAATTACCCCAGAAACAATCGCCCTGTCTGATAGACCACCAGCGTAATGACATAGGCCAGCGCCGTCAGGCCGAAGTATTGAAACGCTGCCCACTTCCACGCACCGGACTCTCGCCGCATAATCGCAACCGTTGCAATACACGGCGCGGAAATCAGACAGAACAGCATCACACAGAACCCCTGCAGCGGCGTATAATCTTCCTGCAAATGCCCCTGAAGCGCTTCAAGCCCCTCCTCGCTATCGCCGAGTGAGTAGATAATCGACAGCTGCGAAACAAACACTTCTTTGGCCATAGAAGCCCCGATCAGAGCCGTCCCGATCTTCCAGTCAAATCCCAACGGCTTCAGCGCCGGCTCAATCGCCTTTCCCACATGGCCCGCAACAGAAAACTGCAACGCAACGCTTTGCTGCTGCAATTCATCAAGCCCGGTCAATCGCTCCGCCGCTGGTTTGGGATAGCTGATCGCCGCCCAGAGAACAATCGAAATCATCAGGATCACCGTTCCGGCCTTTTTCAGATACATCCATCCGCGATCCCACATATGAATGGAAAGCCCCTTCAATGTCGGCATCCGATACGGCGGCAGTTCCATCACAAAGGGGACCGTCTCACCTTTCAAAATTGTTTTACGCAGTATCTGAATGCACACAATCGCCAGAACAATCCCGACAAAGTAAATCAGCAACATCATCGGACCTTGCAGATAATCCGGAAAGAACGCCGCCACGAAGAGCGTATAAATTGCGATCCTCGCCCCGCAGCTCATCAGCGGAATCACCAGCATCGTCGCCAAACGATTGCGGCGGTTTTCCAAAATCCGCGTGGCCATAATCGCCGGAACCGAACACCCAAAGCCAATCAGCATCGGGATAAAACTTTTGCCATGCAAACCAATCTTGTGCATGATCCGGTCCATCACAAATGCCGCACGGGCCATATAGCCGGTGTCTTCGAGAATCGCGATCCCCAAAAACAGCATCAGGATATTCGGCAGAAAAATCACTACCCCGCCGACGCCGCCGATGATACCGTCAACCACCAAAGACCGCACCGCAAGCAGCGTATCCTGCGGCCAACTGTTATAAATCACCGCACCCAGCCAGCCAAAAAACCATTCCAGCCATCCCATCGGATACTTGCCAACCTTGAATGTCGAATAAAAAACAGCAAACATCAGCACTGCAAAAATCGGCAATCCCAGATAGCGATTCGTCAAAACAGCATCAATCATATCGCTGGTATCATGACGGGACTGCACGGTATCTTTAATCGTTTCCTGACAGGCACCGGAAATAAACCCATACCGCCGGTCCGCTATAAGAATATCCGTATTATCACCCAGGACGGTCTTTAAGTGTTCGCGGCTAGCTTCGACCGGTTCGCAAACGGCCGCTTCTTTGATCCAGTCTCGCACCTCGGTGTCCCCTTCGAGCAGCTTCAACGCAATCCAGCGAATCGGATATTTCTCCGGAAAAACCTCCCCGTGTTCGCGCAGCAGGTTTTCGATCTTGCTCAGTTCTTCTTCAATTTCATGGCCGTAGTGGAGCGTCAGCACATTGGTATGCTCCTGGGTCGCTGTTTCGACAATCGCCTCCAACAGTTCGTCAATGCCCTTTCGCTTGCTGGCCACCATCGGCACAATCCGCGCCCCAAGCAGCTTCTCCATTTGCTTTAGATCGAATCTCAGTCCCCTGCTCTCGGCCACATCGCTCATATTAAACGCCAACACCAGCGGCACCTGCATTTCCATCAACTGGGTCGCCAAGTACAGATTTCGCTCGATATTGGATGCATCCAGCACATCGACCACCACATCGGGATGCTCTTCAAAAATAAAATGCCGCGCCACCAGTTCTTCTGTCGAATACGCCGTCAAGCTGTAGGTACCAGGCAAATCAACAACATTCAGCTCATAATCACGATAACGAAAATGGCCTTCTTTCTTCTCAACGGTTACGCCGGGATAATTGGCCACGCGATGCCGCGCACCGGTTAAGCCGTTAAAGACCGTCGTCTTGCCACTGTTGGGATTGCCCGCAAGGGCAACGGTCAGCTTTTGAATGGGTTTAGAAGATGCCACGGATAACTCCGAATAGGAATGTAATCATCAAATCTCGACGACAAATACTTTGTGGCTCATGCCCCGGCCTAAAATGACCTTGGAATTTTTTACACTAATAATAATCTGGCCCGCCCCGTCATTGCGAACAACACGGATCTGAACATCCGCCAGCAGGCCCATTGCCGCCAGACGATTCTTGAGACCGCTGCCTGCTTCGATCGTAACAATCCGAACCGCAGTACCGGCCCCAATCTTGTCCAAAGATTCTATGTTCATCTTTTCCATAACGATTCACGCCAAAGAGAGTCCTGAATCCGTCCTCCGTCTCGATGTATCAGAACTACGGCAATTTCAAAAATGGGTTCGTTTGGTAATTTCACTGTTACGGCCTAAATTATTGCTTTTTTTTGCACCCCACGCTGCCTGTCTATCTAACTTTTAGCCCTGGTAATTAATTTTCGAAAAATGGGTTTGTTTGGTAATTTCACTACTGCAGGGATATCCTCATCTATGTAACAGGCATTCTACATTTTACATTCCGCGTTTCGCAACCTTTCCCAATATTGTTGAAACTGTTTAGTAATATCCTGCCCGTCATCCTGCGTCTTGGAGACAAACTCAATAAACGCCATCAGTCGAGCCGTAATCTCCAGCCCCAGCGTATGCTCGGCGCGACAGGCCGCGGCCTGAGCTATTGACGGATCGGCCCCCAGAAGCTCCCCAAAAAAACGGGTCAAAATCTCATGCCGACGGACAACCCGGCGGGCAACCTGCTGTCCTTTTTCGGTGAGCGTCGCATAGCCATAGGGCTTATAGTAAACCATGCCCTTTTCTGACAGCGTTTTTAACGCCCCGGTAACCGAGGCCCGCGACACCTTCATCGCCTCGGCAATATCCTTACTGCGAGCCACCTCCTGTCCGGCGGTAAGATGATAAATCGCCTCCAGATAATCCTCTAACGAAGCACTCAGTTTTTCGATCGCCTTTACAGCCATACATTTCCCGACAAGTTAACCCTCTCTAATATAGTTAGCCGCCCCTAACTTTTCAAGCAAAAACTCTGGAAATTCAAAAAATGAGTGATTTGCCGCCGAGCACAGGCATCTCGCCCGTTTTGTAGCTCAAAGGGCTAACATACTCTATAACTCAGGGCAACGCCTCGGGTTATATATCCTCTCTCGTCAAAATTGCCCTGCAAGGGCAGGATAGCTGCCCTTAACCTTTCCGATTGTCCGGGCGTGTGCCGTACTATCGCTTGCGAATGCGTGTATCGGTTTCCATCAAGGCAACCCGTGCTGAACAGGTGGTTGTGGGCGTAGTAGCGGTCGGTGGAGCCGTTTCGCATCAGCAGCGTTTTGTCGATGTAGTTGCCATAGAGATATTGATTTGTAAAAGAGCTGCCGTCATGCTCGGCCAAGACCTGCCATTGGACCACAACAGCGGAGCGGCGCGAGCCGCCCGATATAACGCCGAATTTCTCCCAAGCCGCCATCGGAGAGCTTGCGTTCCCGCGCTTTTGCGTTTCAAATTGTCCGGCACACGCTACCATCATCAATCCTTATCGCACTCCCCACGGCCAAGCACAGCTTGACCGTGCCACACCACCATTGCAACTCCGCTTCTAATCGTCAATC
>JAGGWF010000115.1 GCA_021157685.1 Planctomycetota bacterium
GGCAAGCCCGCTTTAATGACGGCTCTTTGCGCAGACGACGGCCAGTTTGAAGGTCTCGAAAAAATGGGGATCAAGCTCTCGCGCACCGGCGGCTTAGCGGCATTGCCGGATGATTCGTTTGACGATATTGTCTATTTCGGATCAGGCAAAGAAGCGATTGAACGGCTCAACGATAAACTGGCGGCCAAAGGCATCATTAATATCGTACTCGGCGGCCAGACCATCGGTGCTGATGTATCCGTAGGGGTGGGCCGGACGCATTACGGCTTGACGCGATGGATCGGAACGACCGGTACGAATGCATCTGACAGCTATAAAAATGTTCCCGCCACCGGCGAGGTTCGCAAAGGCGACAAGGCGATCATCATCGGCGCCGCCGGTCCGATGGGGCAGATGCATACGATTCGTCTTGTCTGTTCGGGCGTGAAGGATCTTTCCGTGGTCGGAACGGACTTTGATGATGAACGATTGGCTTCTTTGGGACAAAAGGCCAATGCGATCGCTGCCGATCGCGGCGTAAAGCTATCGCTTGTTAATCCGAAAAACAACCCGATCAAGGAGAAGTTCAGCTATTTTGCGATCATGGCTCCTGTGGGTCCGCTGGTCGCTCAAGCGGTCAAAGACAGTACGGATGGCGCACTGATCAATATTTTTGCTGGCATTCCGGCGACGGTGAAGCAGGAACTGGATCTGGATATGTATATTGTCAACCGATGTTTTATGTTCGGTACGAGTGGTTCAAGGTTGAAAGATATGAAGATTGTGCTGGAAAAAGTTCTTTCCGGGCAGTTGGATACTGATTGCTCGGTGGACGCTGTTTGTGGTATGGCCGGAGCCATTGATGGAATTCGAGCCGTGGAAAACCGGCTTATGGCGGGCAAGATTATTGTGTATCCGGAATTAAGAGATTTGCCGCTGATCCCCTTATCAACGCTGAGTGAGAAATATCCATCGGTTGCAAAAAAGCTGAATAACGGAATCTGGACAAAAGAAGCTGAGCAGGAACTTATTAAAATTGCTCATTGAAGTTAATGTTTTCTTCAGTATAATCCAAAATACAATCTTGTATTTCCTTGTTTTTTAGGCGTCGTTTTTTTTATCACGATGCTGTAATTCTTTATTTGACAAAAAGTTATATCGATTAACGAACGAGAGCGGCTTTTGTGTTAAAACGACTGGCGACGGCCTGCTCCTTTATTAAAAAAATCTGCGTAAATCCGCGAAATCTGCGGTTTCATTTTTTTACAGGTCCTTAGGAGATCAGATTATGAAAAAGGCATTAGTAGTGTCGGCGTGTTTGATGATTTTATGTGTGGCGGTGTGCGAGGGAAAAGCATTTACTTATAGTGATTTGATTAATCGGTTGACCGATCTGGAGCAATTGGCGGTGCTGCCGGAGGAGGGCGAGAAATGTCAGCAAGCGGCGAGTTGGGACCGTGCGAGCATGTACGACGCGGCGACGGGGGAATATGTTAACTGGGGAGCAAATTCTGACGGGACGGGGATTATTCGCAGGGAGGGCGATGCGGAGGTCTTTGCGGAGATTGAAGGTCCAGCGGTGATTTGGCGGATATGGTCGGCGGCGCCCACGGCCAAGCATGTTAAGATATATCTCGATGGTGCGGATGAACCGGCGGTCGACCTTCCTTTTGCGGCCTATTTCGATGGTAAGCATGCGCCTTTCACGCGGGAGGCATTGGTGCACAAGACAGCGTCAGGATTGAACAACTACACGCCAATACCGTTTCAGAAATCGTGCAAAATCGTCGCCGAGAAAGGATGGGGGCACTATTATCATTTCACCTATACGACATATCCCAAAGACACGAAGTTGCCCACATTCAGCATGAAGCTGACAGGGGCTGAGTCAAAGGCGCTGGATCGTGCCAACGCGATACTGACAAACGGCGGCAGCGATCCGGCAGGCAAGCGGGATGAAGAGAAAACCATTGTTCAGGATATTTTGCTTGAACCGAGCGAGAGCCAGTCCATTCTGAACTGGGATGTGCCGGCGGCATTGACCGCGATCAAGGTTAAGATGGACATCCCTGACGGTGATGAAGCTTATGATTTGCTGCGGGATATTACGCTTTCGATTTCGTGGGACGCCGAAAAGAATCCCAGCGTGTGGGCTCCCCTGGGCGATTTTTTTGGTACGGCGCCGGGCGAAAACCATTACCGCTCTCTTCCTTTGGGAATGACCGACGATGGTTTTTACGGCTACTGGTATATGCCGTTTAAAAGTGCAGACATCTATCTGAGGAATGATTCTGAAAAACCCGTCAAGCTGCGTTTTGAGGTGACGGTGGCGCCTCTGAGTCGGCCGATCGAACAGTTGGGGCGTTTTCATGTGAAGTGGCACAGGGACAGCGATCTTGATCCGGGGCGGCGCCCCGACTGGACCATGCTCAAGACGAAAGGGAGAGGACGCTTCTGCGGCGTTATGCTTCATCTGTGGCACCCTCGCGGGGGCTGGTGGGGTGAGGGTGACGAGAAATTTTTTATTGACGGTGAGAAGTTTCCATCAACATTTGGTACGGGCAGTGAAGATTATTTCGGGTATGCGTGGGGTAATCCGGCGTTATTTGAAAACTGCTACCATAACCAGACGATCAGCATGAACAACAAGGGTCATATTTCAGTGAATCGCTGGCATATCGGGGATAATGTTCCTTTCATGAATTCATTCGAGGGGTCTATCGAAAAATATTATCCGAACAACAGGCCCAATCTTTATGCGTGTACGAGTTACTGGTATCTTGATCGAAAAGGAGTGGACCATTATAAGCCGGTACCTGTTGGCGAGCGTACGGGCTATTGGTGGCCGATATCGGTCTATCGAGTTAAAGGTGCGATTGAGGGTGAAAAACTCAGGATTCTTCATAAAACCGGCGGTAATACGACGACACAGGCCCTCTCCGGTAAATCGTCGAGCAATGAGGCTCAACTGTGGTGGACCGGGGGCAAGCCGCAGGATGTTCTGGAACTGGCGCTGCCTGTGGAAGAGTCGGGTACTTTCGCGGTCAAGGTTCAGCTTACCAAGGCGGTTGATTACGGTATTGTTGAGATGTATCTCGACGGGAAGAAGATGCATGGGAGTCCTTTCGATCTTTTCAATAACGGTGTCGTTGCGACGGGCGAACTCGATGCGGGGGTTTTTACATTAACCAAGGGCGAGCACAAGCTTAGGATTGAGATTGTTGGCGCTAATGACAAGGCGAAGGGGTATTTGTTTGGTCTGGATTATGTTAAGCTGGATCGGGAGACGGTGTCAGATTGACACTGATTTTCATGACAGGATTAACGGGATTTACAAGAAATGTCCCATTGCCTGATTTCTCGTATAACCGTTTATTAAATAAAGAATTACGGTGTTACTACAAAAAAAACAGCGCCTAAAAAACAAGGAAATACAAGATTGTATTGCGAATGAACACCAATAAATATAGGCAAAGAGCGATACCACGGAATACACTTAGCTCTTTTTTTAAAAATCTGTGTAAATCCGCGAAATCTGCGGTTTCTTTCTTTTTGGTTGCTCACTCGACCGCCCCAAGTGTATTAGTGTCTATTTGTGGTTATATAAAGAAAGGCAAGCGGTTAACTTTGGCGGCTTTTGCTTCTCTTGCGACCCTTGCGTTAGCTTTTTTTTAAAAATCTGTGTAAATCCGCGAAATCTGCGGTTTTTTTCTTTTTGGTTGCTCACTCGACCGCCCCAAGTGTATTAGTGTCATAGGTGGTTTAGTTTGTAGGAGAAGGGTGAGAGAATGTTCGGTTGGAGTCGATGTAAACAGAAAATGTCAGTGTGGGATTTAGCTTGATTTTGATTAACAGTGAAAGGAATGAGCCTGTGAGTACCCGAAGAGATTTCCTGAAAAATATGACGGTTGCTGTTAGTACGACAGCGATTCTTAGCAGTTGCAGTACGATAAATGTTTTGAGTCCAAAGTCCGGGTTTAATATCTCCGGCTATCGTGCACCGAAGATCCCAACCGTCAGGATTGGGTTTGTCGGCCTTGGCATGAGAGGTCCCGGTGCTGTTAAGCGCATGATGCATATCGAAGGTGTCGAGGTTACGGCCATTTGCGACAAACGCAAATCCTGCACCGACAAGGTAGAGAAAACCCTCGCCGAACGCGGTTTCCCAAAGCCAGCGGTTTATACCGGCAGCGAGGATGCATGGAAACAAATGTGTCAGCGGGATGATCTTGACTTGATCTATATCGCGACGCCATGGGAGCTTCATACGCCGATGGCTGTTTATGCGATGGAGAACGGCAAACATGCCGCGACCGAGGTTCCGGCAGCGACGACTCTGGAAGAATGTTGGCAATTGGTTAAAACGTCTGAAAAAACCAAAAAGCACTGTGTCATCCTCGAAAATTGCTGCTATGACTTTT
Source organism: Planctomycetota bacterium (assembly GCA_021157685.1). Lineage (GTDB taxonomy): Bacteria > Planctomycetota > Phycisphaerae > Sedimentisphaerales > Anaerohalosphaeraceae > 4572-13. The sequence continues at coordinate 4,401 of JAGGWF010000115.1, forward strand.
TTGAAATGCTGACATTGAACATGGTTCGGCAGGGAATATTCGGCGAGGTTGTTCATGGCGAAGGGGCGTATATCCATAACCTTGTCGGTTTGAACTTTAATAAGAAGGGGTATGCTGATATGTGGCGGCTGAAGCATAATGCCAAACGCAACGGCAATCTGTACCCGACACACGGGCTGGGCCCGATCTGTCAGTGCATGGATATCAATCGCGGTGACCGGATGGATTACCTGACCTGTATGGCGAGCAATGATTTTACGATGAATGCTGAAGCCAGGAAACGAGCCGCGAAGGACGATTTTTACGCACCGTTTGTCGATCAGCCGTACCGCGGTAACATGAATACGACATTGGTTCGAACGGTTAAAGGGCGAACGATCATGATTCAGCACGATGTCAGCTCGCCCCGGCCGTATTCACGCATTCATCTGCTTTCGGGTACCAAAGCGTTCGCCCGGAAATACCCCAAACAGCAAATCGCATTGGGTCATAAGGCGGTTTCAGACGAGAAGATGAAAGAGCTGACCGAAAAGTATTCACCTGAGATTATTACCCGGATCGGTGAGATGGCTAAGAAGGTGGGCGGCCACGGCGGGATGGATTTCCTGATGGACTGGTCACTGATTAATTCGCTGCGAAACGGACTGCCTGTGGATATGGACTGTTATGACGCGGCATTGTGGTCCTGCATTACGCCGCTGTCGATCAAGTCGATTGCCAACCGGTCCGACTCGGTTGATATCCCTGATTTTACACGGGGCAACTGGAAAACGAATAAGCCGGTGGCACTGGAACTCGCGGCGATGACAGGGGTGCGCGGTATCCAGAAAGCGGACTCGTCCGGGCAGTTGAATGTAGAATAGAGGCGGCGTATGAATAAACTGTTTATAGATCGCTCAGATTTGCATTAGATTTAGTCGCAATCGATTACAGTGAAACCGCCAATGGAAAAGAATTGTTTGCTAAAGATTTACAAATCATGAATGAATACGAATTATTTGGTTTGCCCACTATTAGTGTTTATTCGTAATACAATCTTGTATTTCCTTGTTTTTTATGCGTCGGTCTTTTATTGTAACGCTGTAATTTTTTATTTAA
>JAGGWF010000225.1 GCA_021157685.1 Planctomycetota bacterium
ACTGAATCGGATCGATCCGTGAGCGGCGGTGAACGGCACGCCCATCGCCCGCAGGACATGCGAGGGTTCCAGCGAACCGGAGGTACACGCCGAACCGGAACTGGCGCAGACGCCAAACTGATCCAGCAGCATCAGGATTGATTCGCCTTCAATAAACTCAAAGCTGATATTGGAGGTATTCGGCAGGCGGTTTTCCGCATCGCCATTGACAAAGCAATCCGGACAGGACGAAAGGATACCTTTTTCCAGCTTGTCCCGAAGAGTTTTGATACGCGTGTTTTCATCGGTCATGTTCCGCAACGCCAGATCACACGCCTTGCCCAGCGCAATAATACCCGGGACATTCTCCGTACCGCCGCGGCGACCGGATTCCTGATGGCCGCCATGCATAAAGGTTCCTAATCGCGTACCCCGGCGGACATACAAAACGCCAACCCCCTTGGGAGCGTGCAATTTATGCCCGGATAAGCTCAACAGATCAATCGAGCTTTCGTTAAGATTGATCGGGATTTTCCCAACCGCCTGCACGCCATCCGTGTGGAAAACAATCCCTCTCGCCTTTGCAAGCTCAGCGATCTGTTCGACCGGAAAAATCGTTCCGGTTTCATTATTGGCCCACATCACCGAAACCATCGCCGTATTATCGTCCAGCCGAAAACTAAGCTCATCGATATCCAGCCGGCCCTGGCCGTCCACACCAATCTCACAGACACTATAGCCATGGCGTTCCAGATCGCGACAGGTCGTCAGCACGGCGGGATGCTCGATGCGGGTTGTGACCACCTTGCGGCGGTTGGGATACATCGACAGGACTCCTTTGATCGCCGTATTATCGCTTTCGGTGCCGCAACTGGTAAAAAGAATCTCGTCCGGCTCACAGCCCAGCAATGCCGCCACTCGCTCGCGGGCTTGCGTGAGCTGTTTGCCGACCTGCCCGCCGAATGTATGCATGCTTGATGGATTGCCGTATTTATCGCGCAGATACGGCATCATCTCTTTAATCACTTCTTCAGCCACTTGAGTCGTGGCATTGTTGTCCATATAGATAACTCGTTGCATCGGAATTTCTCCCGTTAAAATTAGTCTTTTACTTCCTCAACAGACAGGTCGTCGCTGACGAATTCTTTGAGCCGAGCTTCGACGACATCTTTCATTGTGTATTTGGCCATCTTGCACTGGGCGCACATACCGCGAAACGCAACCAGAACCTTATCACCCTCAACATCAAGCAGGTCAATGTCCCCACCATCGGCCTGCAGCGCCGGGCGTATCTGCTCGTTGATCGTGTCCTGAATGAGCTGTATCTTTCGGATATTCGTCAGTTTCGCCGGTTTGGCTGGTTTTATTTCATGCTCAACATGGGTCTTTTGACCCTGCACCTCTTCAACCAACTCGGCGATGCGTTTTTTACAGCCGCCGCAACCGCCGCCTGCCTTGCAGAAATTGGTAACCTCTTCAACCATCGTCAGATCGTTTTCGTGGACCACCTTGCAAATCTCTTCATCGGTTACACCAAAACAGGTACAAACGATATTGCCCATTTGCGTCGTCGGGGCCGTACCGCCCTTTCGGGTGTAGTAATCGGCAATCGCCGCTTCAAGCGCCTCCTGGCCCATCACCGAACAGTGCATCTTCTGGTCCGGCAGGCCGCCCAGTTTTGCCACAATATCCTTATTGGTTACTTTCGACGCTTCTTCCAGCGTCATCCCTTTGATCATCTTGGTCAGAATTGATGAGGATGCAATCGCACTGGCACAGCCGAATGTCCGAAACTTTACATCGTCAATACGGCCTTGGCCGTCCAGTTTGAACATCAGCGTCATCGCATCGCCGCAAGCCAGCGAACCGACCTCACCCACACCATCCGGGTCGTCAATCTTACCGACATTGTGTGGATGGTGAAACTGATTCATTACCTTATCTGTATAATCCCACATCAAAAAACCTCTCAAGAAACTAAGCTTGACTGGCCTTTAAGGCCTGGTCAAAGTCTTCAATAATATCATCAATATGTTCAGTTCCTACCGAAGCGCGGACATAGTCCGGCGTTACTCCGGCGGCGGCCTGCTCATCCTCAGTCAACTGCTGATGGGTCGTGCTGGCCGGATGAATGACAAGCGTTTTGCTATCCAAAACATTGGCCAAATGGCTGGCAAGTTTCACATTGTCAATAAACTTCACGCCCGCATCTTTGCCGCCCTTAACCCCAAAACCGAGAATCGCGCCTTGTCCACTGGGAAGATACTTCTTCGCCAGCTCATAATTCGGATGTGAAGCAAGCCCCGGATAGTTCACCCAGGTAACCGAAGGGTGCTTTTCAAGGTATGTTGCCAGCGCCAATGCGTTTTCACAGTGCCGGGGTGCGCGCAGGTGCAGTGTTTCCACGCCCTGCAGCAGTTGGAAGGCATTGAACGGCGACAGGCATCCGCCAGTATCCCGCAGGATGTTTGTGCGAATCTTAATGATATAGGCCAATTCACCCAACGCTTCATAATATTTCAAGCCGTGATAACTCGGGTCCGGCTCTGTCAATTCGGGGAATTTTCCATTGTCCCACCTGAAATTGCCTGAATCAACCACAATACCGCCGACACTGGTGCCATGGCCGCCGATGATCTTCGTACAGGAATGCACCACGATATCAACGCCGTGTTCAATGGGCCGGAACAAGTACGGCGATGCGACGGTATTATCGCAGATCACCGGCAGACCGTTATCGTGTGCAATTTTGGTGATCGTCGCGTATTCCAGGACATCGTTTTTCGGGTTCCCAATCGTTTCAAAATAAACCAGCCGCGTATTTTCTTTGATCGCAGCGGCAAAGTTCTGCGGGTCATTCGGGTCCACCAAAGTTACTTCAACACCCATCTTCGGCAGTGTATGCGAAAACAGTGTGCAGGTGCCGCCATATAATGAACTTGAAGAAACGATATGCGAACCCGCCGGAGCAATATTCTGCACCGCCGCGGTGATCGCTGCCATCCCGGAGCTAAAGGCACACGCCCCAACGCCACCCTCCATCGCCGCAATGCGTTTTTCGAGTACATCGGTCGTCGGATTCATTAGCCGGGTATAGATATTGCCAAACTCTTTCAGAGCAAAAAGATTCGCCGCATGTTGAGCATCATTAAAGACATAACTCGTGGTCTGATAGATCGGTACGGCACGGCTGAGCGTTGTTGATTCCACTTCCTGGCCCGCGTGTAAAGCAAGTGTATCCAACTTATATTGCTTTTCTTCCATTGTGTATAATCTTTATGCTCGGATTAAATTTCCTTTTATTTCGGGATAACCTCTAACATTCGATCCAATGACCGTTTGGCATCGGTGCAAATCGGTTCAGGAACCGTCACCCGATACTGCATGTCTTCCAATGCCCAGAGTACCTTTTCCAATGATATTTTTTTCATATTCGAACAAATTGCTTTTCCCGTCGCCGGATAAAACCGCTTATCCGGATTTTGCTTTTGGAGCGAGTGAATAATTCCTTTTTCGGTCGCGATGATAAACTCATTGACACCGCTTGTTTTGGCGTACTTGAGCATCTGGCCAGTGCTGAGCAACCCATCCGCTATGGCACGAACATCCGAGTTGCATTCCGGATGCGCCAGCACCTGTGCGTCAGGATGTTCTTTTCGGGCAACCGCAATATGTTCCGGAAGAATCCAAGTATGCGTTGGACAATATCCCGGCCAGAGAACCATCTCCCGCCCGGTCTGCTCAACAATAAAACCACCGAGATTTTTATCCGGGACAAAAATGATCTCGCGATCCTGCGGCAGCATCTGAACCAACTCAAGCGCATTTCCACTGGTACAGCAATAATCACTGAGTGCCTTCACTTCGGCGGTGGAGTTGACATAGCACACCACCAGCGCATCCGGATGCTGGGCTTTTAATTCCCGCAGTTGCTGAGCATTTATCATGTCCGCCATCGGACAGCCAGCATTTTTTTCCGGCAGCAATACCGTTTTCTCCGGCGACAGAATAGCAGCCGTTTCGGCCATAAAAAGAACGCCGCAAAAGACGATCACCTCCGCATCGGTTTGCGCGGCCTGCACACTCAGTCCCAGCGAATCGCCCGTAAAATCAGCCATATCCTGAATCTGGCCCGGTTGATAATTATGAGCCAGAATTACGGCGTTTCGCTGCTTTTTCAGAGTTTGTATTTTTTCGAGCAACGCTACACTCATAAATAGTACTCCAGTTGGTCATCAAAGCCGGGACCTTTTTTCTTATACAACGCCTCCGGTTTTGTAATCGCCACCATCGTCCCAGACGGCACCGGTTCACGAATCCAGACATTGCCACCAACAATGGCACCTTTTCCAATCGTAATGTCGCCAAGAATCGTCGCCTCGGCGTACACCGTCACATCATCTTCAAGCGTAGGATGTCGCTTGTGGCCTCTGATAATCCGGCCGCGTTCATCCTTGGGAAAACTCAGCGCTCCCAGTGTTACGCCCTGATAGATCTTTACACGACTACCGATAATGGCTGTTTCACCAATCACAACTCCCGTACCGTGATCAATAAAGAAATAAGTACCGATCCTCGAACCCGGGTGGATATCGATCCCTGTCTGCGAATGTGCGTATTCGGACATAATCCGCGAGATCAAGGGTATCTCCATTTGATAGAGTTCGTGTGCGATGCGGTGTGCGGCAATAGCCAAAATAAATGGATAACTAACCACAATCTCTTCAAATGACTTTGCGGCCGGATCACCATCATAGGCCGCTGCAATATCCGTCTTTAAAACCTGCCGGATTGCCGGAATGCGTCTGAGCAGTTCATTTGTGTGAATGTTAGCCAAATTCGAGCAATCACCCGTTGGGCATTCTTTTAGTTTGCATTCGTGGCGCAACGCCAGCTCAATCTGCTCTTTCAGGTCCCGGCGAAGGATCACCAGCAATTCATGGATGACTAAACGCACATTTTCACGCGTAATTTTACGCTGGCCCCGGTAGCCAGGGAAAAGCAGTTCCAACAACAGATCAAGAATGTTAATTATCTTTTCGCGTTCCGGAAGATTTCGAACATCAATAAAATTGATGCCGGAATCGTCCTGATATGTAGAAATGATTTGATCCGTCAGGGACTCAAAGTCCAAGTGCATTGGAGATCTTTTATTCATTTTCAATCAACCTCGAAAGGCGTTATTGGGTAAGATGAGCATACAAATCCGTGGAAAGATACCGTTCGCCAGCATCACACATAATAAAGACGATCGTTTTCCCTGCATTTTCCGGCTGCTTGGAAAGTTCAACCGCCACATGGCAGGCCGCTCCGGCACTGATCCCAGCCAAAATCCCTTCCTGGCCGGCCAAATCACGCGCCACTTCTATCGCCTGTTCATTTGTTACCTGGATAATGCGATCATAAGTTTTCGTATTCAAAACGCAAGGGATGAAGCCAGCACCAATGCCCTGGATTTTGTGCAGCCCGGGGTTCCCGCCGGAAAGAACCGGTGAATCCGATGGTTCGACTGCAATAATTTCAATATTGGAATTTTTCTCTTTTAAGTACTCACCGCAACCTGTAATCGTACCGCCAGTCCCTACGCCTGAGATCAAGATATCAATCTTGCCGTCTGTATCTTCCCAAATCTCAACAGCCGTCGTTTTTCGGTGTGCTTGAGGGTTTGCTGGGTTTTTAAATTGCTGAAAGATTAATGAATTCGGTGTATCTTTTTGCAGATTCTCCGCTTCTTCAATAGCGCCTTTCATACCCTTGGCCGCCGGGGTTAATACAATTTCCGCTCCCAACATTTTCAATAACTTTCTTCGTTCAACGCTCATCGACTCCGGCATCGTCAAAACGAGCTTATACCCACGAGCCGCACAAACAAAAGCCAGACCGATCCCCGTATTACCGCTGGTCGGCTCAATCAAAACGGTTTCGGCGTCGATTTGACCGGATTGCTCCGCCTGTAAAATCATCGAAATCGCAATCCTGTCTTTCACGGAGCCACATGGATTAAACGATTCCATCTTTGCAAGCACCGTGGCGTCGGAACCAACAATACGATTCAGTTTGACCAAAGGTGTTTTTCCTACTGTCGCGGTAATGTCTTCATAGATTCTGCCCATTGTTCGCCTCTCCTTCGAAATTAGAGGTTAAATGTGGTAATCAGTTGTCTTTTTTGGACACTCAGAACGCTCTACCAGATCGGCAAGCGTAACCGATTCAAGAACACCAAAGATGGCATCTTGCAACTCCTGCCATATCTGGCGGGTGGCACAGTCTGCACAACGGGAGCAATACTCCGGGTGCTGTAAGCACTCCGCCGGAACCATGGGCCCTTCAAGCGTCAAAAAGATGTCCTTGAGTTGGATCTCCTCAGGCGGTTTGGCCAACATGTACCCCCCTCTGGGGCCGCGCATACTACGAACAAGACCAGAGGCCTTGAGCATTGCGATCAACTGCTCGAGATATTTATTGGAAATGTCCTCTCGTTTGGCAATGATTTTAATCTGCAAAGGTCCTTTGCCGTACTCCAAAGCCAACTCAAGGATAGCTCTCATCCCATATCTTGTTCTTGATGATAATTTCATGCTAATTCTCCTAATATCCCATCACTTTAGTTATTTACCTTATACTACTATATTCCTATAGAAA
>JAGGWF010000024.1 GCA_021157685.1 Planctomycetota bacterium
ATGGAGAATGTGATTGTCGCGCATACGAAAGATGCGACGCTCGTCTGTTCCATTGACCATGCCAATCGGATCAAAGAATTATTGGAACAGGTGCAGACACACAAAGACGGGAAGTTTCTCTAACTCTATCGAACAGGCATTTAAGGACAAGACAAAGTGCGCTATCTTGCAATTGATCACGGCCAAAAACGCACCGGTCTGGCAATATCGGATGCTTCCGAGACGCTTGTTTCGCCTTACTCGGTCATTGAAACAACCAACGAGGAAGAGCTGTTGCGGCGAATTTTAATCGTTCTGGATGCCGAGGAAATCGACGCGGTGGTGGTTGGTTTGCCTATTAATATGGATGGCACAGAGAGCGCCAGATCCCAAAAAGTACGTCAATTCGTCTCAGCGATGCAGCAGCGAACCGATAAACCAGTCCATTTGCATGATGAACGACTGAGCAGTTTTGAGGCGGACTGTCTGGGGGGAGATCTTGAACTGACCCGGAAGAAAAAGAAAAAGCGACTCGATGCCATTGCCGCTGCCGCTATCCTGCGATCCTTTTTCGAGCAAGAAAACAGACATTGAAAGCCCTATGAATGTCTCTGTAACCATCTTACAATGCTATACTTACCGTATATTGGGTCGGATTTTTCAAAATATTTCAAAAGTTTTTCTTCGCAAACCGTTTCCAACTCGTATATAAATAGTAATGACAATATGAGTTCGTTTACGGGAGAGTACTATGGAGGCGAACAGTGTACAACAATCGAAAATCATGACGGTTTCGGATTCCGAGGTGCTCGCGGACCTGACGGTCAAGTATTTTGTCAATTATGCCCAACGAGCCATTGAACGGAGGGATGTTTTTCGTGTGGCAATTTCGGGAGGAAGCACGCCGGTTCGATTTTATGAGCGGTTGTCGGGTGCGTCCGTGTATTCCAAGATACAATGGGAGAAAGTCCACATTTTTTGGGTGGATGAACGGTGCGTGCCGCCGAGTTCCGAGGCAAGCAATTTTGGACTCGCAACGGAGACTTTTTTATTGGATGTCCCGATACCGGGGGAGAATATTCATCGAGTGACGGGTGAACTTCAAAACTATGCCGATGCCGTTGACGAATACGAACAGGTCATACATTCTGTTTTTAAAATAACAAAAGGGCAGATTCCAAAATTTGATCTGGTCATCCTTGGAATGGGTTCGGACGGCCATATCGGATCGATTCTTCCCAATACCTATGCGTTATTCGATACCGACGACCTGGTTAGCGCGGTTTATCGTATGAATGGGGATTACAACCGCATCACGCTAACGATACCGGTCATGAAAGAAGCCCGCCGGATTCTCATCCTCGTCAGCGGAGAAAACAAGGCGCAAATTATGGCGGATGTTTTTCGTACGGACCCCGATCCGGTCCGGTATCCGGTACATGCGCTCTGGCCGGCTCTGCACAAAGTCCGATGGCTTATTGACCGTCCCGCCGCAGCAAAACTGTAAAGCAAAACACCGCTTATGCCTCAAGCAGTATCTTACAATCGCATGTCTTTAAGAGGCGGCGCAGCTGTGCGGCTTTCTCATCGTCTTTACAGAAAATAATCGCCTGTTTTGAGTAGGAAGCGATTTGTTTACGATCTGCCAAAACGGTGAGATAGGGAGCATAGAGGAGAATATGCTCGTATTTTTTATTGGCTGTGTCAAGCAGCGAACGCAGATTCATTTGTTTAAGCAGATCAAAGTATCGTGCCGGCCAGACCGATAGATTCTCAAATTCGGTTTGGATCGGTGATATCTTCAGATGGGTCTCAATTTTTTCCGAATCAACCTCAAAAACTTTGGCTAACGCATCGCGTTTACTATCAAGGTCGATAAGCAGGCATTTTCCTGTGCCGGCCAGAGAAACCGCAAGGTTAACCGGAATGGTAACGGGCAGATCGGTAAGCCCGCTCGCCGCCAAAAGCACCGGACGCACTTGGCCGTTTGACTTTTGAAGGACGTTAAGAATTTTTTGAATATCTGCATTCTGAGAGACGGGCTGTTTTTCCGATTTTAGGCCGCCTTTTCTTCTTCGTATAGATTTAAACAGAAAAAACAACAGCAAGAGCAAGACAACGCCCCCGCCGACTGATAAATAAAGCCAGGAGGGGCCAAAAGGCGTAACGGTTGCTCCCGGAACAAAATGTATAGCAATCCTACTCATTTTCTTATACTGATCGTAATTGAAATCCCCACTCATGCGGGGCATATTCCAGAAAGTACCAAAGGGAAAAAACTTTTCGGGTTTTTAGTTTTTACAATACTCTAAAATATCCCTTTGGATGATTTCCTGCAGGAGTTCCTGCTGAAATAATGTTAATGAGTTGTCATCCCAAAGGTTATGACACAAAGCTGTTCGGTCCGCTTTTATTTCCTCTGGTCTGACAGACTCACCGACATATTGCTTAACAATATTTTTAACAGAATCGCCCTTTTCTTTTGAAGTTATGGACTCCACGCGTTTTCTTTGCGAAGCAATAGAACGGCGATGGTCTGACAATATCTGCTCCGCGAGATTATACCGCGGAATCTGCGGATGGGCTTCGGCCTCAACTGGACCAAAAGGCAGTTCAACCTGAGCAGCATCCCGATTCGTTGGCACGGCGGTTGGTTCAGTTGGTCGCTGTTGCTGAGATTTCAATTGGCTTAATTGCGATTGCAACGCCACATTTTCCTTTTGGAGACAACCCGCCTTATCCTGTGTCTCCTGCAGCAGGGTCTTCATTTCACTAAACTGCTTCAACGCATGCTTATCCTGTTCGGTTCGTTTAGTTAATGCTTCAAGCTGATTTTGAAATTTTGCTTTCTCCTTCTCCTGAAGAATTTCCAATTGTTCCTGCAAGAACTGTTTTTGTTTTTCATGTTTATCAATTTGGGCCTGATTTGCTGCATCTATTTGTTTAAATTGTGTACGAAGCCCACTCAACTCGCGAGCAAGTTCTTCTTTGTTATTTTGTAAGTTATTCACTTCAAGCTGCAGGTGCTCTTTCGACGGGATTTCTGAATCTATTTGATCACGAAGCTCTTTAAGCTCCTGATGCGTATCGGATGCTTCTTCGAGTTGCCGCTTCAGGTCTGAAATTTCACCAATTGTCTGCGATTGACGGGCCTCATACTCCTGACGCACACGTTCATAATCCGTTTTCAGCTCAACTGTCTCCCGACCGGTTTGCTCCCGATAATCCGAATACTCCTGCCCAAGCCGTTCAAGGGTGTTCTTGAGTAACTCCTTTTCCTGCTGAAGTTGTTCAGAAAACACATCCCGTTCCTGAGTATGTTGTTCACGGAGAGTGGAGAGTTCCGCGTTAACATTTTGGACTTGAGACTCATAATCACTGATTTCAGACCGGAGATGCTCTTTGACTTGATTATTTTCGGCACAAGCAGCACGAAGATTTTCAACCTCCCGTTCCAAAGAAGACCGTTCTTCCTGCTCTTGGGAAAGTTTCGATTTTGCGTCCTCCAGTTCTACCCGGATGCTTTTAAGCTGCTCGTTGGTTTCGGACAAAACCCCGGCGTTTTCTCTCAGTGCGGCGATCTCCTGATTTAATGAGTCCATCGTCTGTCGTAGCGAATCGGCCTCTTGCTGAAGTTCATCACGCCGCTCAGTGAGAATTGAAGTTTCACCATTGGCCTGTGATTGATACGCCTCATACTCATGTCGCAGCTCTTCATAGGCCCGTTTTGCGAGGTCCGCTTTTTCGGACATTCGCTCGATGCGTTGATTTAACTTGCCCGTTTCGCTTGTAGTTTCCTCCTGATAATCCGAATACTGCTGGCGGAGGATAGATAATTCAGCATCAAGACGTTGGGCTTGAGACTCATAATTGCTGATTTCAGACCGGAGTTGTTCTTTCGTAGAATTATTTTTGTCGTTGGCCGCACGAAGTTCTTTGATTTCTCGCTCCAAAACAGATTGGTCTTCCTGCTTTTGGGAGAGTTTTGATTTTGCCTCCTCCAGTTCCACCCGAACGCTTTCAAGCTGTTCACTGGTTTCAGATAAAGCTCCGGCGTTTTCATTCAGTGCATCGATCTCACAATTTAGTGAATCCACAGTTTGTCGCAGTGAATCGGCCTCTTGCTGCAGTTCATTACGCCGCTCAGTAAGAATTGCAATTTCACCGTTGGCCCGTGATTGATACGCCTCATACTCATGTCGCAGCTCTTCGTAGGCCCGTTTTGCGAGGTCCGCTTTTTCGGACATTCGCTCGATGCGTTGATTCAGCTTGCCAATCTGGCTGTCGACTTTTTCATGATACTCCGAATGTTCCTGCCGGAGCCGTTCGAGGATATCTTTGGACTCCTGTTCTTCCTGCTGAAGCTGCGCAGAAAATTCGTTCTGTTCCTGAATGTGCTGCTGGTGGAGAGCGGAAAGTTCGGTGTCAAGATGTTGGACGTGTGACTCATAGCCGCTGATTTCAGATCGGAGTTGTTCGTTAGTAGAATCATTTTCGTCGCAGGCCGCACGAAGTTCTTCAACTTCCCGCTTCAAAGCAGAGTGTTCTTCTTGTGATTGGGAAATACTCGATTTTGCTCCCTCCAGCTCCGCCCGGACGCCTTCGAGTTGTCGCTCAGTTTCGGACAGTACTTCGCTATTTTCCCTAAGCGTCGCGACCTCCTGATTTAGTAAGTCCTCTGTCTGCCGCAGCGAATCGGCCTCTTGCTGAAGTTCATCACGTTGACCCGTGAGATTTACAATTTCACCATCAGATTGCGATTGACGGGCCTCATATTCCTGCCGCGTCTGTTCGTGTTCTTTCTTCAGCGTCTCGGAGTCTTCGGACAGTCGTTCGATTTGCTGATTAAGATTAACGATCTGGCGGCCGGTTTTTTCCCGGTTGTCCGATTGCTCTTCCTGAATCCGTTTAAGTGTGTCCTTGGACAGCTCTTTTTCCTGCTGCAGTTGTTCGATCCGTTCCGAGAACGACCGGCAATCCTGTTCCAGTAATGCTTTTAAGCTTTCTATTTCGTTAATTTTGGTTTCGAGCAGACGGGTCTTGCTGTGTTCACGAGAGAGCGCCACCTCGGCTTCGCTCAACTCCGACCGAAAGCGCTGGACCTGATTGCCCGTCTGCAAATAATCCTGCAGGTCTACTTTTAATCTCGTATTTTCTTCCAGAAGGGTGGACGCCCGGTCATTGAGTTGGCGATTGTTCCGCCGGAGTTGTTCTATGTCAAAATCGGGAGCATCGGGTTTCATTTCAGAGGAGGCCTGATTTTCAGGCAGACTGTCTTCATGCTCAAGGCCATTTATCACCTCATCGTTCTCATCTAAAATCTCTGGTGACTCCGGAAAGTCGACACTATCTGCCGATAAGCGATCGGTTGAACCGTTGTATTGTTGCGACTCTTCAAAAGGCACAATTCGAATCGGTTCTTCTTCGATAAGTTCCTCTTCCGGGAAGTCCGAAATTAATTCATCAGGGGTGAGGGTTTCAAGTTCGGCGTGTTCAGATTCATCATCCGGCAGGTCAAAAATATCTACTTCGTCGAGGGAATCTTCCTCAGAAAGGAGTTCGGATGGCTGTTCCGGGCTGGCATCCGGTTCATTTGATGCGGGTTTCCCTGCCGCACGGAGGGCCTTAAGGATATCCGCCTTACTCTGCAGGATATCCGCATCCAGGTCATGATCTTTCTTTTCATCAGGCATTGTTGCCCTCCGCAACTCAAATTTCCATACTCTTATCATATATCATAGAAAGAGAGAAAAATCAAGATGCAGAGTGGGCATTTTACGGAATTGACCAAAATTACCAAAAATTCACTCTGGATTTGGCCCCAGCGATAACATAGTGAATTTAGATGGATTTAGTTGCTGTATAAGATTGGAAATATCAGTGATACTGACGGCCTTAATCGCATCTACATCCTGCTGCACGCTTTGGTATTGGCTGTTATAGATCCAGTTAAAACCAAGACTTACAAGGCGCCCCATGGGTTGTTCGCATTTAATCGTTACAGCACTAAGCATTTTGTTTTTGGCCGTTTCCAGTTCTGACTCAGAAACCCCTGTTTTTTTGAGTTCTGCGAAGATATTCCGAACGACCTCCAAAACCGCTGATGCCTTATCAGGGTCACAGCAGAGATAGCTGTAAAACGCCCCCGTCCCGTCCATTGATTCGCACTGCATTGCGGCGATTTCCGCCAGAGCCGGTTCTGTCAGGCCCCAATAATATCGAGAGCCGGAATCATCGCCGAGGATCATTCCCAACAGCGAAGCGGCAAAGCGGCGGGGGTCCTGCATGGAAAGCGCCGGGCTGAGCAGACAAATATGCTGTCGCATGAGATTTGGATTTTGGATGTGTTTGGACTCAAATGTGCCTCTGAAATCATCAAGTTCACGGGTTGTATCTACCGTATTCCAGGCGGCACATTGTTTTTCAGCCAGTTGGCAAAGGGCTTCAAAGTCGAAATTTCCACTGCACGCCAAAACCATATTATTGGGGGCATACCGCTTGGAAAAATAAGAACGCATCTGCTCCGCTGTCAGCGAAGAAACACTTTCATTGGTTCCCAACACACTGCTTCCGCAGGGGTGCGACCCAAAATGCAAAGCACGTGCCTGATCCATAACCTCGAACTGCGGCAGGTCTTTATACATCGCGATTTCTTCAAGGATTACATTCTTTTCTATATCAAAGTCATCGTCCCGCAAAGACGGCCTCATCAATTGCATCCACAACCCCGCCACATCCATCAGGTATTCAGGAAGAACCGCTGCGTAATACACGGTATTTTCCTCACTGGTGAAAGCATTAAATTTTGCTCCCAGCCGGTCAAATGCCGCATTCACTTCTAAAGCCGATAGGGCATCCGTCCCCTTGAACAGCATATGTTCAAGATAATGGGACACGCCGCTAATCTCCGGGGTTTCATCACGGGCGCCGGTTCGTACAAAAAAGCCAACCGCCGCCGATTGGGCCAGCGGATTTACTTCTCCGATAATGGTTAAACCATTGTCTAATTTTTGATATTCAAAATTCATTATTAACTCGATAGAATAGGAAACTGTATTTTTTGTGGCACGGCCATCCTGGCCGTGATTCACGGGTTCCGAAGCCCGTGCCACCTTAAACGGTGACCGCATTGGGTCCGATGGTAACGATGGTGAACTCCTCAAAGGGGTGTTTACGCAAAAAATTCAAAACGGAGTCAACACTCAATGCCTCTATCTTTTCACGGATTTCGGCAAGTTCCCGGACCCGTCCCAGTAGGAAGTGATCTGCCGCGATTGACGAAGAACGGGCGCTGGTTGATTCACCCTGCATAATCAGAGAAGTTTTCAGCCCAACCTTGGCACGCTGCAATTCATCGGCGCTGATGCCGTCTTTCAGTACTCGAAACTGTTCTAAGATAACATCCAGTGTTTGCTGTGCTTTCTCAGGCGTCGTTCCCGCATAGCACGAAATGCCCGCGTAATCTTTCATTGTTTTGTAACTGGCACCCACAGCGTAACAAAGTCCGCGTTTTTCCCGAACCTCCGTAAACAGACGGCTGCTCATACTGCCCGACAGGACCGAAACCGCCGCCGCAATTTCATAATAAGAATCGGAAGCAACCGTCGGTGCTGGTGTCATCAATCCGATGTGTACCTGAGCGCCCTCTGATGGGAAATGTGAACAGTTTTTTCCTTTTAAAACGGGCTGTTCTTCGGTCAACCCCTGTTCAGTTTGGAGGTCAAATAGCTTTTCGATCTGTTTGCAAACAGCATCGAAATCATAATTTCCACAAATCGAAAAGATAGTTTTGGAAGGGGCGAACATCTTTTTGACGATACCGGCCGTTTTCTCAAAAGGCAATGCCCCAAGCTGGTCCAACTTGCCGATTGCGGGTCGTCCAAAGGGATCCGGATAAAATTGTTCGTACAAAAGGACCATTGTTTTGTGTCTAGGGTCATCGTCCAGCCCCTGTAATTCACTGACGGCGAGTTGTCGTGATAACTCAAACTGCTCGGGGGCCAGTTGGGGATTGCCAATGACATCTGCATAGAGTTCCAGGGCCGATGGGAGATTGCCTGCTTCTAAGGAGGCGCTCAGGGACAGGTGGTGTGCCGAAGCGGATGCATGCCGATGAACCCCCAGCCGGTCAAATGCCTCAATCAGTTCTCGACTCGAGTGGTTCCCGGCGCCGCGAAACAGCCAGTCACTGATAACACTGCCAGCGCCGCAACATCGGTCCGGCAGCAAAGACGCTCCCGCCGGAAGCAGAAATTGAAAGGAAGCAGAATGTACATTTTCGATTCGCTCACCGAGCAAAACCATTCCGTTTTTTAAGTGATAAATATCCAGTGTATTATTCATAATCCGTATATCATAAGGAGGTTATTATTTTCACAAAAAGGAACCGCAGGATTTCGCGGATTTTCGCAGATTATTTTAGACGGCGGGATTAACAAGATTAATGGGATTTATGGCTCTCATCCAAATAAGTTGGTTAATCACATCGAACAATTACCATAAGCCTTGTTTCTTAACACTCTTAGCCGGTTATTGCAATCCACTGTCTTCCAGGTCTTAATACTTAGTGATAGTAATCACTTAACAATGCTCAATAATTTATATTTACTGAAAAATGGGTTCGTTTGGTAATTTCATGGTTTGGGCGTTGGATTTCATATCTGTGTACCTGACCAAACCCGGCCTGAGTCAACCAGACTCCAATGGAACCTATCCTAACTGCCATACAATAATTGTCAAGTAATTGATACATCTAATTTCACAGATAAATATACCTTCCAAATCTTGATAAATTATTGTCCTACATCAATTCATACTGAACATTATAACCTATGCGTTGATAATTTCCACCAACTTTATTGGAGTTGAACCGGATTTATAAAAGTAACACCTCTGCTTACTTTCCTGTATAACCTCTTGTTAAATAAACTGCGGCTGTCTTTATTTCTCTTGTACCCTTTGCGTTTTTTGTTTCTCTTACAACCCTTGCGTTACCTCTTTTCTTAAAAAATCTGCGAAAATCTGTGAAATCTGCGGTTTCATTCTTTGGGTTGCTCACTCGACCGCCCCAAGTTCATTCGCGGTTCTTAATCTACGCCACCGCCGTTTCCGAATCGTCCTCGACGCCTTCAAACTGAACGCTGATTTTCTTACTGACGCCCTGGGTCTGCATCGTAATTCCATAAAGCACATCGGCGATACTCATGGTGCGTTTGGAGTGCGTAATGATGATAAACTGCGACTGTTTCTGGAAGTCCTGAACGATCAGATTGAACCGTTCGTTATTGGCCTCGTCCAGTGCCGCATCCACTTCATCCAACACACAGAAGGGCGACGGTTTGCTCTTGAAGACCGCAAACAGCAGGGCGATCGCTGTCATCGTTTTTTCGCCACCGCTCAACAAACTGATCGTTCGGGTTTCCTTACCCGGAGGCCGGGCGACGATCTCGATACCGCTTTCGAGAATGTCGTCGGGGTTCTCAAGGATAATATCTGCTTTGCCGCCGCCAAAGAGCTTGCGGAATAACTGCTGGAAGTTATCCCGAATCTGTTCAAATGTAACCTCAAACTTTTCATGGCTGTCTTTATTGATCCGGGTGATTAACTGCTCCAGTTGGTTCCTGCTTTGATTGAGGTCTTCCACCTGATCGGTCAGGAACTCATTTCGTTCTTCAAGGTCTTTCTGCTGGTCGATGGCGTCCACATTGACATTGCCCAAGCGGTCGATTTTCCCGCGAAGCGTGGCAATCTCCTCCCGCACTTCGTTCCAGTCAACATCTTCCTGCTGGAAATTCTCATAGGCCTGTGCGAGATCAATCTGCAACTCTTCCTGAACCCGCACGGTTAGATCTTCCTCTTTGACCTGAAGCTGGCTCAAAGTAAGCTCGATCTGATGAATCTGCTCCTCGATCTCGCTCTGCCGGACTTGTTGAACTCGAAACTCTTCCTGATTGTGGTCTTTTTGTGTTCGCAGTTCTGTCGCCTTGTGGTGCAGTTGGGCACTGTGCTTCTGCGATTGTTCTTTTTCCAGATACAGTTCAGAAACCCGCGACTCGGCGGTCAGGATGCTTCGTTCCGTCTGGGTAATTTGGTCGTCGCATCCGACAGCTTCCGTGCGTGCCGACTCAATCCCCATTCGCCCGTGTTGAAGTTGACTCTGGATCGAAGCAATTTGCTGGCGGATTGAGTTCTGTTGTTCAGTGACCTGGCCCAACTGGACTTTCAGCTCGGTCAGCTCACCATGGCGGCTTTGCTGGTCCTGTCGTTGCTCTTCATAGCGACTCTGAAACTGCTGAATATGCTCATTGCGCTGCCGGTTAATCTGTTCCAGATCAACCAGCTTTTGGCGGGAGGTGTGTTCTTTCTGCACGGATTCCTGAATCTCTTTTTCGAGCATTCCGATTTCATCTGCAAGGACCGGTTGTTCTTCTTTGAGCCGACAGATATTACCGTCCAGTATCTTCAATCGGGAATCCGCATCAACTCGTTCGGTATTGGCTTCATAAATACTGGTTCGCAGTTCCTTGCACAAACCAGCCAAATGCTCATTTTTATGCTCTGATTCTTCAAGAAGCATTTCTTTTTGATGGATTTGCAGATTGACCGCTTCCAATTCCGACTGCAATTGCTGAATCCGGCTCTTTCTGGAGATCAGCCCGGTTTTTTTGCCCACCGGACCCACATTCAGCACATGTCCATCCGACAAAACCTGCCCCACCAGCGTAACATACCGGTAAGAATTGCCATACTGCGCCGACAGCGAGATGGCCGCCTCCATAGACTCGACGAGAATGACCCGGCCCAGCAGATTCCAGACGAGCGGGCTAAAGTGGCTTTCGTAACGAACAAATTCCACCAACCTTCCGAGAACGCCCGGCTGTTTCGAAAAATTGACTTGATCACAGAACGGACCGATTCGATCCATGCAAAAAACACGGATCCTGCCGTCAAGTTTATCCTGCAATGGGCGGTCATTTAAAAAGGCGCCGGTGCTGTTAATCAACAGGGCGTCCGTCATTCCTTCTAAGGCGGCTTCAACGGCTTGGGCGTACCGCGGTTCAGCGATCATCACATCTGCGATAATCCCCTCGACATAGTCGGGTTTTTCAGAGTCCGAACCCATAATGTCAACGATACTTTGGTTGAGTCCCTGCCGACGGGCCTCCATGTCATTGAGGACATTGAGTTCACTCGAAAGGGCGCTTCGCTGTTCTTTTGCAGAGGCAGCTTGCCCCAGGATGCGGCTGCGTTCGTCGCCAACCGATTCCATTTCGTCCCGTTTTCCGTCTAGAGTGTTCTGTAAATCCGAAAGAACAGAATGGATGTCTTCAAGTTTAGTTTGTTGTTGGGCCTTTTCTGTCAGCCACTGAGAAAGTTGGCGTTGCGTTGCCTCGGCCTTATCTGACAAACGCACCTTTCGACCGGAAAGGTTATCTCGATAGTTACTTAAACTTTCGATTTCATTATGAAGTTGTGCTGTCCGGCGAACGATATCGATAATACCGGATTTCTCATCCTCCAGTTGGGCCTGAAGCTCTGTGCACTGACGGTTGATTTGGGAAATGGCCTCTTCGGCCAGATGCAGTTCTTTTGACTTTGTTTCGGACAACTCTTGAACCTGCTCAAGATGGCTCTGGCAGGAACCCAATTGAGCTGAAAGCTCGCGTGTCTGCTCGGTCAGTTTTGCAATCTGTTTGGTTGCATTTTTCTTTCGCTCCCGCAACTCTTGAATCCGGTGGCTGAGAAAACCAATTCGATCGTTCTGTTGCTCGATGCGGCTGCGTGCGGAAATTAAAGTACCGTCCCAGTGGTTGATCTGGCTGTCTGTTTCCAGGAGTTCACTCGACAATTCGCTGACGGCGGCGTCGCATCGCCCGACAAGGGCCGCTGTTTCGCTAAACTGATCCTTCCGTTTTGCCAGCGAATCACTCTTTTGATCGCGTTGTGTGATGATCTTGTCGTATTCGGCCAGCGAGTAATTAACACGAAGCTCTTTAAGCCGATTACTGTGTTCCAGATAATGACGGGCCTTACCCGCCTGCAGCTTAATACTGCGAAGCTGTTTCTGCACTTCGTTGACGATATCCGCCAGCCGCAACAGATTTTGCTCCGTGCGGTCAAGTTTCCGAAGGGCCTCTTTCTTGTGGGATTTATATTTACTAATGCCGGCGGCCTCTTCAAAGATCATCCGGCGATCCTGCGTTGTCGCTTTCAGCAATTGATCGATCTGGCCCTGTTCGATAATAGAGTAGGCGCTGACCCCGATACCGGTATCCATAAAGAGCTCCCGGATATCCTTGAGCCGACAGGATTTGTTGTTGATCAGGTACTCACTGTCGCCACTGCGGAAAAGTCGGCGGGAAATCTGAAGATCGTCTTGTTCCAGTTCCAGCCCGCGCATATCAGAAAAATGCAGACTTACCTCAGCCATTCCGCTGGCCTTTCGGCTGCTGGATCCGCTGAAAATCACATCCGCCATTTGACCGCTTCGCAAGCTTTTAGGACTTTGATTGCCCAAAACCCATTTAAGTGCATCGACAACATTGCTTTTCCCGCAGCCGTTGGGGCCGACGATAGCCGTAATCGGATGGCTGATTTTTAATTCCGTTTTATCAGCGAAACTCTTGAATCCATTGATGACGATCTTTTCAAGCTTCATACAAACCCTCAGTTATTACTCGTAGATAGCGAAACATCTTCCTTATTCAATTGTCGTCCATTCGACGGTGATTCCTGTAAAACTGGTTCCAATTCGGTTTCTGGCCCTGCGATAAATTGAGCCAAAATCGCCTTTTGATCAGACATTATCTTTAATATCTCAATAATTTCAGCATATGGAACCGCAAGTCCCGGACGAACAGCGCCACTCGATTTTATATCAGGAAGCTCGCCCAGCGTTTGGATGAGAACACTCAGGTCATCGCTTGACAGAAGCGGCCCAATCACGCGCGGCCGATTGGGATGTTTTCGAGACACTGAAATGTGTTTATTATCAGGGAGCGAATTGATTGTAACGGTACTTTTTTCAGATTGAATAAAGATTTTTTTTTGACACCGAAAGGGGGAGCCAAACAAGACAATTTTCGGCGATCCCTGCCGATAAACATAAATTACTTTTGGCCCGGAACACATGACGCGATCGACCGAAAAGGCACCATTTGAAATGTTTCTTCTGGAAATCACACCGCTGTTGAGGCGATCCAGCATTTCATAAGCTTCTAAGCGTATTTGAATAGTGCTGTCGTTTAACGCCGTTTCCAGGATGCCAATGGCGTCTCGCCGTTTTGCACTCAGTCCAACGGTGCGGATTGCATCCATGCGATAGGGGCTGTTTTTGTCTTGTACAATGCTTCTCAGCACTGCAAGGGAGCGTTTGTCGCCGATATTCAACATACATCGGGCCACATGAAATCCAATGGCGGGGTCTGTGTGATTGAGCAGGGGGGCCAGGGAATCTAAAGCGGGTTTGCCAATTCCTTCCAAGGCGATTTCGGCCCGTTCGCTGTCTGCTTTCGCGAGTATTTGTTTTATCAATGCCTGTGCGTATTCACCCTGCATTTCAGGATTTTCACCCAGCATAAGCGATTCAACGATACTTAAAAACTTTTCTTTTTGATCAAAATACGTTGCGGGAAACGAGAGTGTAATTTCGACAGAAGAGACACAAACAGCCGTTTTGGGGCCAAAGCGTTCATTGATGCGGTTACGGATAACGCTTGCGGCTGTAAAATTTGGTACATTGAGAATTAATCTTACAGAACTGTTTTGCGTTGCTCTGCCGCCGCCTAATACGCGCCATTGGGTTGGCAACGAAGTGTCCGTTTGGGATGTATAGACAGGGCCTTCGGCGATAGCCAAAGTTTTAGAAAAGTAAGTGAACTGCTCAACACTACTCAGATGGCTCATTTCCTTTAATTCAGCTGTGTACAGACAACCTCCGTCAAGCGAAGTCGTCTGCGTACTCGAAAGAGGTCGCAAAACCACATCAAACAGGTCGCTAGATGTCGACAATGCGGGAATGACGCCGGTAATCTCCACCACCGCAGTGTCCTGGCTGCCAATGACCAATCGCGGGCTGACCGAACCGGCCTCAGGCACTTGCTGCCAGATATATTTTTCGAGTTCGGCCCGGATTGCAGGCGGACACTCAGAAGAACCAGTCCCGGAAAGACACGCTACGATCCCGATGCCTCGTACCGGGGTGGCCTCCGTTGCAAAATACTTTGCGACCGAACCAATGGTGTCCCGGGGATTAAGCGGTTCATCCACTTTGGGCGGCTCTTGCGGCTGCGAACATCCACAAAGAGATAGGGCCAGCATTGGAAAAAAGATATATAGGGAGCTAAGAATTCTCTTCATTTATCGATCCTTTCGTTACCAAAATGACTCCTGGCAGCTTATCGTGGCAGACGGGAGCCAGTTTTGAATAAGATATGCCGTGAAATTAGGCAATAAAGGGATAAATGTCAAGAATATTCCATATATCGTGAAAGAAAAAGCCGCCAACCACTATATGTGGGTAGCAGCGACTTCTCAGGCAACAAATAAGATGTCACTAGCGGCGACGGTCATTCGAACGCCTCCGGGAGTTTTGAGGTTGCCCCTGAGCTGGATAGACCGGTTGATAGCGATATAACCTATCCAGTTCAGCGGACGCTGAATCCATGTCCTTTTGAAGCATTGTTTTGGACACTTTTGGAGGGAGTCCACCGGGCCATCGATCAACGAGGTTCAGCGTTCGCCGATACTCGCTAACAGCATTCCGAAGGGTCGTTGTCAGCTGATTATAAACAACCTGGATATTGACCATCGGTTCTTCGGTGGTTACCGTTTGTGAGCGAGGCAAGTTGTCGGTACTTCTTGACCGTCTGCTTCTGGCGACACCATCGCCATCTTGGTCGTAGTCATCGTAGTTAGAGGGAAATGTTTGCCTGCTCCGACTGCTGCGGTATCCCGTATCTCCCCGGCTGACTTCACGAGTCTGTGTGCCGGTTCGCAGTTGATTATCAATCGTGGAAAACTGATTACTCAGTATTTCGACATCCCGTTCGTATTGCTCTATACGAAAGAGGCCATTGGCGATATTTCGACGGGCGGCAGCGTATTTCTTTATGACCTTTTCAACTCCCGGAACCGGCATTATTTTCACCTCGGCCAGCTGCATGTCAGCCAGTACCTCTGCCGTCGATTCGGCTGTGCCGTCGGCAATCCCCAACTCAACAGCATCTTTGGCGGTTAGATTGAGTACTTTCCCGACAACATCGGCCTGAGAGATACTGTCCGATTCCGTTGCCTGCATCCCTTCGCAAAGCGTGCGGATCAGTGTCTGCGTTGGCTGACGGTCTTCATTCACAACAAATTCCCGACTGCCGTCAATGTTGGCAACCTCGATAATTGAAATGCGCTTGTCGATCAGCGATTTCGCGAGCAATTCAGGACGCCCGTGTTCCTGGGCTAATGCCGCTACATAAGGGCTATAAGACAACAGGGAATCTGAGTTGTAGATTGAAAGAAACGCTGCATAACTTTGATCACTCGCCCCGGACCCTACGGCTCCAATCCCGGCGGTTGACTTGATATATATTTTGTCGCAAGCCAGGGCAACGACCGCTGTAGCGGAATAGGCCCCTTTGGATATATAGGCGATAACAGGGCAGTTTTTCGTTTGCAAAACAGCATCCGCGATCGTCTTCATAGATTCGCCCCGGCCGCCGGGGCCATCGATCTGGAGTATGATCGCCTGCGGGCCTTTATTCGATGTGGCAATGATCGCTGCGGCTGCTTTTCTGGAAACAGCATCCGAAAGGAACACCTCCGGCTTGTCCAGCAAAAGCAAAGAAACCGTGTTTCGTCGTCCTTTGCCGTCAGAAGTTATGTCATAGTCGCTTAGCACCACCGGCGTCATTTTGCTCTCATCACTGTTGTAAACCAGTGTTTTTCCAGAGGCCACTTTCTGTGTGGAAAATCCAGTGAAAACTTCACCGCTCTCTTTGTGCTTAAATGTGTCCGCAACACCAAACGAAACACAGATAAACAGCATCACTAAACTAATTACTTTGTGTTCTGTCTTCATGAAATACCTCCGTGTCAATCTTAATAATGTCAGTTTGTCAACGCATCGCCTTAATTGAGGCATACTCTGCTTTTACAGAATTTACAAACAAGATAAGGGTGTGTTCATCATAGGGAATATCCGGGTAGCTGCGTTTGAGATTCAGCAGATAGGTTCCATTTTTGATAATCACTTCATAATCCCGCAGAGCCCGACTTTGTGTTAAACTTCCTCGTTTGGCCTTCGCGCTCAGTTCCTTGAATTTCAAATCCAGCCGTTCATTCAATTTATTAAACTTTCGGACGACTTTTTCAAATTCATCTTTTGCTTCTGCAAGATTCTTATTTTCCCTAATGGGCGTATTACCGTGCCCTAGTTCAACCAGAAGCGTCTGTTTGGAATCTGTAACACCATCGGCAATGTTACACCCGACGGCGTCATCGGCCGCCAGTGTCAGCAATTCCCCTTTCCGGCAAACCGTGCGGACCAGCGTGTCGGTGGATCGTTTTTCTTTGGGTTCAATGAAGAATGTTTTTCCTTTTCGCTCAACTTCAACCACAACGATATCTTGATCTGCCATTGCCTTGGCCAGAGCCCCGGATCGGTTGTTTTCCTGGGCTAATGAGGCAAGGAAGGTTCGCCATGCAGAATTATATTTTTCTCCAACGACTTCTCCGTAGGACTCCTTCATATCCGTCACTTGGCTTTCTCCAACGGAAATCATGGTCGCGGCTCCAATACTGGTTGCCGGTGCCATGTAAATCTTATCACACGCCAGCGAAATCGCCGCTCCCGCAGAAAAAGCTCCTCCACTTTTGCCGCCCTTGATAAAAGCAACGGTTTGGCAACACTTAATTTCATTGATGGCCGCACAGATCCGCTTGGCCAGATCGACGCGTCCGCCGGGGGTATCGATCTCGATCAGAATCAGCAGGGGGCCTTTGGCGGCTTCTTCGATAATCGCCTCCTCAAACGCGTTCGTCTCATGCTCAAGCTCAATTCCACCGCGGATGGACAGCAGGGAAATAAAGGAATTGCGGCCTGTAGGATTCGATTCGATTTCATATTCCGCTGGATTGATCTCGATTTGGCCTTTTTCCTGGGTTTCGACGATATTCATGCTGTTATTCATTTGCCCGGTCGCATAGCCGTGATGAACAATATCTTTGCTTTTGTGCTTAAAGGTGTCGGCAACTGCAGAAGACAGTAAAACCAAAAGAAAGAGAACCCCGCTTGTCTTAATCCATTGCTTCACATAAAACCTCTTTGCCTGTTTTGTTTTGATCACGATTAAAAATTTCCGTTTATGACGACCTGAGTATTATACGCTTCATCGGCATCCAAGGGTCTATTATATGACAAAAAACGCCCAAACCAACCCTTATCTGCTTTAGTTTGGGCGTTTTTTTAATTTACAGCACAACCATCACGGTGTTGCTGGCTTCGCCCTCGCCGGCGGTGTTGACGGCGATAATGCGGTATTCCAGTTCCAACCCTCGCGGCTGTTCGACGAGTGTTGCTTCACGATGTAAGCTTACAACAGCTCAATACAAACTCCCATCGCCACGGCGTAAGCGTACAATGCCGCGATGTAAAGCTACTCCCTGTTTTTTTTGTCTCAATCACAAATTTTCACAATTTTTTAGTGATTTTTCAGAAATATTGATCATCACATTGGGACCGCCATCAATTTTTATATCAAACCCACAATGAATAGCGGCAGCAATAAATACTCCATTTGTAATGTAACCGATTTCATGCTCGGCCATATGCTTAAGACCGTAGCTGCTGTGCTTGCTATTGATAGTCTTAATTTTCTTTTTAGTTGACAGCCAATCACATGTTTTCTCAAATGAGTCAACGCTATCCAAGAGAGCGGCCTGGTTTTGCTTGAATTTGGCCTCCCTTTCTTCTGGGGTCGTTGGCTTTGTAGTGTACCTGAATATTCCCATCCCAAAGTCAGTTAAATCTGGGAATTGGTCTATGGCTTTTTGGATACTTGTTCGTGACATAAAACATCCTGTGTTAAAAGTCTGCTTCTACTCATTCTCGTCTTAATCAAATCCGTGGTTTCTTTTTTTTGTAATACAAACCTGCATTTTCTTGTTTTTATGCGCTGTTTTTTTGTTACAGCGCCGTAATTCTTTATTTAACAAAAGGTTATGTTGAGAAAAGCAGGCGATCAA